>NZ_JARPLC010000014.1:4001-61128 GCF_032350395.1 Limnospira sp. PMC 289.06 | reverse complement strand
TTGATGGTAGGGTGCGTCAGAAGGATAAAATCTAATATTGACGGGAATATAGATAAGTGACTGACGCACCAGAAGAGATTTTGATGGTAGGGTGCGTCAGAAGGATAAAATCTAATATTGACGGGAATATAGATAGCTGACGCACTAAAAGCACCAGAAGCGGGGGATTAAACGCCACAGCGCATCAATCTGGCGAGGAAATAGACTGCCATTTTAGCACCATAAGCCGATCGCCACCAGTTAGAAGGATGACATCCAGGGGGGGCAGATATAGTAAAGTTAAGGTCTTGATAGTCTAACCATTTATGGTCTTCGCGCCACCCTAAGCGATCGCTGACTTGAGTGAGTAAATCTAAGTCAATATTAGAGATATCATCACCTCCCCCCAACTCGGTATAAATTTGTCGTTGAACGCTAAAGCCAAAGCGATTATTGCTATACTTGACCCAGAGGCTATCGATAAGATGTAGGGCGCTACAGGGAAAAATCATGACATCATCAGGTTTCAAATCATCATGATGAGCCTGGGTAGCAATTTCCAACATCACCTTAGTAGTCTCTAAATCTGCTTCTCGCCAATTTCCCTCAGCCAGCAAATTCTGTAAGCGTCCGTAACGGTATTTATCACTAAGCAAAGACAAAATCTGGGCTAAAGTATCCTCCAATTTAGTAACTCTTTCCTCCAGGGAGGAGGAACTAACCGGAGCATGGGAAGTTTCCGGGTTTTCGAGAGGTGGATTTAGGGAAGGGGTAGGATCTGCAGAAGGTAGATCGGTAGATTCAAATTCCTGTGTATCTTCAGACATAATCAGTGTGATAGTTTTGTCATCTAGGTGCTAATTTTCGGTAAGGGTATGATCTAAGGATTGACTTGGTTGGGAAGGTTGTTGATGTCCATTGGCTTGAGAACCATTAGGCCCAGAACCATTAGACCCAGAACCATTAGACCCAGAACCATTAGACCCAGAACCGTCAGAAGGTTGAGACTTCTCAGCTTTGAGGAAACGAGCCTCAAGGTTTTTAATAGCGATATAGAGGTTAGGAGTAATCAACAGACTCAATAGAGTTCCGACTAACATTCCGCCAAAAATAGCAGTTCCCAAAGACCAACGACTAGACGCACCGGCACCGGAGGCAATTACTAGAGGCCAGAATCCGACTAAGGAGGAGATCGCGGTCATTTGAATAGGTCGGAAGCGCTGCTCTGCGGCTAATGCTGCTGCTTTATTAATACTAAGTCCCTTGTCTCGTAGTTGGTTGGCAAACTCGACAATGAGAATGGAGTTTTTAGAAGCCAAACCAATCAACATAACGAGAGCGACCTGAGCATAAACATCATTGTTAACTACAGGCCAAATTCCCCCAGCCATCAAGACATTAGAACGGAACCAAATGGCAGCCAAAGCGCCCAAAACGGCGAGAGGGACGGCTAACATAATAATGAGGGGGTCAATGTAGCTTTCATACTGTGCGGACAGCACTAAGAAGGCAATGACAAATCCGAGTCCAAAGATGACGATCGCCGCACCGCCAGCAGCTTTTTCCTCTAAAGCGCTTCCTTGCCAAGCATAGCCGAAAGATGGGTCAAGGGTCTCGGCGGCGGCTTGTTCAATAGCTGCAATGACCTGTCCAGAACTGAAACCCGGAGCGGGGTCAGCCTGAATTCTCATAGATCGATAAAGATTAAAGCGGGTGATAATTTCGGGCCCGACTATTTCTTCAAACTTAACCAAGTTTTCCAAAGTAATTAAGTTCCCATCAAGCGATCGCACTGATAGGCGGTTGATATCAGAAGGATCAGCCCTAAACTCTGATTCTGCTTGAGCCACAACCCGGTATTGTCGTTGTCCGAGGACGAAATCATTTACATATAGGGAGCCAAAATAAATCTGTAGGGTGCTAAAAATATCACTGATATTGACATTGAGAGCCAGAGCGCGATCGCGTAGTACCTGGATATTTTTCTGACCCTTAGAAGCAGAAAACTGGCTAAAAGCCCTACCCACAGCCGGATATTTATCAGAGTTCAACTCAGCTAGTAAGCGATTACCATTGTCTACCAAAGCAGAAATGGGTAGATTACCACTGCGGTCTTGAATCTGGATTTCCACCCCCCCAGTGCTACCCATACCAGGAACCGGAGCAGCATTAACCGCAAAAGCCTGTACTGCTGTAACCCCTCTCAAAGAGCGATTAATGCGACCGAGAACCCCATAAACCGACTGTTCCGGGGTAGGTCTTTCACTCCAAGGCTTTAGCTGAACAAACATCACCCCCTGGGAGGGATTAAGACCATCAAAACCAAACCCCGCCGCCGCGAATACTGATTCAACTTCTGGTTCTTCTAAGATCAGATCGGTAATTTCCTCAGCAGCATCAGCGGTGTAGTTAAGAGATACACCATCAGGACCCTGTAGAATTACCAAAAAGAAGCCTTGGTCTTCTTGAGGAACAAATCCAGTAGGTACCCAGCCATACATCAGGACAGTCAGCACCAAACCACCGATAAAAATCCCCATCACCAGGGTATTAATCCGCACCAGAAACCGAATCAACTTGGCATATTGATTTTGTATGAAGCCAAAACCTTGGTTAAATTTCTCAAAAAACCATCCTAAAGGTCCTTTAGTTTTCTTAGCCGGACGCAATAGCACCCCAGCCATAGTCGGAGAGAAGCTGAGGGCGTTAAATGTGGAACAGATAATCGCAAAAGTAATGGTTAGGGAGAACTGCTGAAAGATGATTCCAGTAGTTCCGGGGAAAAAGGCAACGGGAATAAATACAGCCAGCAATACTAAGGAAGTGGATATGGTAGCGCCAGTGAGTTCTTCCATTGCGTCTAAGGCGGCTTGTCGTGGCTTCATGCCCTGGGCAATTTTACTAGAAACTGCTTCGACAATAACGATCGCATCATCAACCACCAAACCCGCCGCCAATGTACAGCCAAAAAGTGTTAGGGTATTGAGTTCAAACCCCATCACCTTGAGACCTGCCATTGAGCCAATGAGTGCCACCGGGATAGCAATAGTAGGAATCAGGGTTGTGCGCCAATCCTGCAAAAACACAAAAATTACCAAAATTACCAGGGTAATAGTTTGCAGGAGGGTGATCACCACTTCCTGTAGGGAGGCTTGCACAAATAGAGTTGTATCATAGGGAATGGCATATCTAACCCCTGGGGGGAAAGATGCACTCAACTCTTGCATCTTTGACTTGACCGCCTCGGCTGTTTCCAAGGCATTACTACCGGGTCTTTGGTAAACAGCCATCCCCACGGCGGCTTGATTGTTATAGGTTGCGTCAAGGTTGTAGTCCTGTGCACCTAACTCTACCCGACCTACATCTGTAATTCTAATCAGAGTGCCATCGTTTCCGACTGCGACCACCAATTCCTCAAATTCGGAGACATCTCGAAGGCGACCCTGAGCCCGCAAGGGGATCTCAAATCTTTGATCCGGGGGGGTGGGAGCCTGACCAATTTTACCAGCGCCGACCTGAATATTTTGCTGTCGTAAGGCGGCGACTACATCTTGAGCAACTAATCCTCTAGCTGCCATTTTTTGAGGGTTTAGCCAAATACGCATGGCATATCTACGTTCCCCCAAAATGGTTACACTCCCCACGCCAGGAGCGCGGGTAATTTCATCAAGAACATTTAAATCTAGGAAGTTACTGATAAAAACATCGTCATAAATCGGCTGGTTATTTTGATCAGTATCTGAATAAAATCCCAGTACCAACAGGATACTGGGTGAAGATGCTTCGACGGTGATACCGACCTGTTGAACGACATCAGGTAAACTTGATGCTGCCTGAGATACTCTATTGTTAACGTTAACCTGGGCAATATCTCGATCAACGTTGACAGGGAAGGCTACAGAGACATTAGCAACCCCATTATTAGCGGTGTTTGATGAGATATATCTCATGTTATCAACGCCGTTGATTTCCCGTTCTAAGATGCTCGTCACAGTGGTTTCTGTGGTTTCGGCATCAGCACCAATATTGACGGCGGTTACGTTGATTTGAGTGTTAGCCAGTTGTGGTAGTTGAGAAATAGGTAGCAGCGGAATAGATATAACGCCTACCAATACAATTAGAATTGAGCAAACTGTGGTGAGAACGGGGCGTTTGATGAAGTTGCTAACAAATAACAGCATATAAAATCATATATATTAGGTGTTGGTTAAGGATAGCGATCGAGATAAGGAACTTAATTTAGAGCGAGGGGGGAAAGTAGCCTGATTATCAATGTTATCAGTCATAAACCAAGCCAACTCTCCCTGACATGAAAGTTGATAATACTCGATTATGGCAATTTTCTGGTTATTATGGCTGAATTATTGGCTAGTGGTATCTAGTATCGGGGTTCCATCTCGCAATTGTAGTATACCTTCGGTAATAACGCGATCGCCTGCTTGCACCCCAGAAAGCACCTCAAAACTCTGTCCTTGAATGCTTCCCAGTTGCACAGGAGCTTGTCTAGCCACTAAAATGGTTTCCCCAGAGGGGGTAGCCTGTTGCTGTGCCAAAAACACAAAACTCTGGGCACCAATGCGGGTGACGGCATTAGTGGGAACCGTAACCCCGGCTTCTTGTTGCCAAATTACCCTAGCTCGGACAACTTGATCGGTGCGGAGTTCATTGTTAGTATTGGGGTAAATAGCTTTAGCCAAAATGGTCTGAGTGCCACTTCCTGCGTCAGGAGCAATATAGGATATGCTGGTGTTTCCAATGACTTCCCCAGTTTCTTGGCTAATTAGCTGCACAGGTATTCCCACCCTCAATTGAGGTAATAAGGAAATGGGGATATTGATGTTAACCTCTAGGTTCTGATTTTGGCGGATAGTGGTAACAGTAGTTTGGCTGTCGACCAAATCTCCTACTTTAATCGGCACATTACCAACAATGCCGGAAATAGGAGCCACCACACTATAATAATCTAACTGTACTTGTTGAGCGACAGCCCCAGACCGAGCCCCTTGGATTTCTCTACCTATGAGGGCTATCTGTGCTTGCTGGGCTTCAATAGCTTTCTCCTGGCTGGCTATTTGAGCCTCTAGGGTAGCAATTTGGCGTTCTAGATCTCGGCGGGAACTTTCCACACTCGCCCTAGCTGCTTCAATGGTGCGCCCTTGACGAGATAAATTCATCCTAGCGGATTGGACTCTGGCGGTGGCGGCGAGAACTTGTTGTTCTTGATTAGCTACCTCAGCCTCGCTGGTTTGTCTGTCCCGCAGTTTTTCATCATATAGGTCACTGGAAACTACCCCTTCCTGCCATAATCTCTCGTAGCGCTCGTAGGTAGCCTGTCGCTGTTGTCGCACTGCTTCGCGTCTATCTAATTCGCGACGGGCTCCTTCTAGGTTGTCTTGGGCATTTTGTAGTTCAAATTCTAGTCTTTCCTGTTCTTCCATCTGAGCCTCTAACTCCCGTTCGGAACGCTGTAAATTGGCTCCTTGGGATTGAAATGATAGTTCGGCTCTGGTTCTGGTTAAGTCGGCTCTGAGGGATTCTAATTGGGCTTCGGCACCAATTAATTGAGCTTGTCTGGCTTGTACTGTGGCGATCGTACCTTCAAAGTTGGCTAACTGTTGGGAACCATCAATTTGAATTATCGGATCTCCTACAGTTACCTGATCACCTAAGCGCACATATACTTCTTTTACTAATCCACTAACTCGGGGTCTGATGATAGAGTTTTCGATACCTTCAACCCTGGCATTATATTCGCTGCTGGATTGAACATCGGTAGTATCTACGTTTTCTATCTTGACGGGGACGGGTGGGCGACCAATGGCTTGAGGTTCTGCTGAACAAGCATTGATGAGTACAAATAATAATAGCAGCGGTAGAGATGCGCTAGTTTTCCATAGTGTTTTGTTCATAGGACGATCCCGCAATTTGATGAGGAGATTGTATCAGGTTTGGAGGTGAATTTTAGCCTAACTCTTGGGTTGACCCTGATACCTATTATTGAGATTTTACACTACTGCCTGCGGATTCTTGCGGTTTTCTAACTGAATTAATGAGGCTTTGATGAAAACTACGGATGGTGACTCAAAGACGATCGCACAGGGGAGAGCGCACACAGAGATATAGTAAAGGTCCGAATAGGGGAATGAGTGTCACCAACCATAACCAAGTCGCAGCCTGGTTGCCGCGCCGCGCGATATCATCCCCTAATAAGGCGGGAAATAATACTGATAATAAACAGAAGTCGAGGCTCATAACGTGAATAAAACGGCTATTTTGCCATTGATAGATAAAGTCACGCCAATCTCCCTGAGTGATACCATAAAAAACTAGGACGATCGCCCCTAACATTAAGACTAAAGCTGTGAATTTGCTATCCCAAATGCGGATGAAGAGATTGGGAACCCCAGAAAATTCGGGGTTAGGTTTTCGCCACACCAAATAGGGTAAAATGGCGAAAGCACCGACGGCAAAAGATGCGATCGCAAAAAGCCACGCGGGGATTTTTTGACCTTGACCATCGGCAAAAATCACACAGCAGTAAATTAACGGCCAAATTCCCATGAGATTAAACAGGGAGATAATCAGGGGATTAATCCCCTCCCAATTCCCTACAGTCAGGTTTTTAATCAAATTAAAAGTAATTTCTGGCTGGTCTGGCGGCGCTAAGAAAAAGGCATAAATCACCAAGGTAAACCAGACCATGGTTAAGGCGATTTGAGAAATTCCGAGAGATTTTTGGCTAGATACAATCATGGTATAAATCTGTCTAAAGCGGCTTTTAGTTCCTCAATTTCCACATCAATATTACCTTCTTTAGCAGCCCTGGCTATACATTCGGTTAAATGTTCATCTAGGATAATTCTAGCGACGCGATCGAGAGCCCCCCTAACGGCGGCAATTTGCACGAGTACATCGGGACAAGGCCGACTTTCTTGGACCATATTTTTGACACCGCGAATATGTCCTTCAATGCGAGAGAGTCGATTGATAATACGTCTGAGTGATTCATCACTATGGACATGGGGATGGGGATGACTATGACTATGATTAGAAGCGTCCCCATGATGGCGATCGCTAACAGATACGCTAGGAATCCGGTCTGAATCTGATCCGATCATTTAACCCTGTGCCAATAAACTACCATTGTACATAAGCGATCGCAAATCTATCAATACCAGCCAGGTCTGGGAGGATTTTAATATCCCGATAACACCCTGCTGATTCTAACATAGATGTAACGGCTTGGCCTTGTCCGGCCATCATTTCTACGATCCAAATACCCCCAGGTTGCAAAAATTGGGGTGCTGTTTGTACTAAATGATGAATGCAATCTAAGCCAGATTCGCCGCCATCGAGTGCTTGATGGGGTTCGTGATAGACAACCTCCGGTTGCAGGTTAGGCAGCTCCTGGCTAGGAATATAGGGCGGATTTGCCACCATACCGCTGACCTTGCCTTTCAGGCTATGGAGGGGAGCCCACCAAGACCCCTGGTAAAATTTTACCCGATTTTGATAACCGAGACTTTGGGCATTTTCCAGAGCGATCGCTAAAGCTGACCAACTGCAATCGACAGCATGAATCATGGCTTGGGGGAATACGGATGCTAACCCTAGGGCGATCGCACCACTACCTGTTCCCAGATCTACCCAATTTCCTGACCCCGGCTGACAGATAGAGTTAATAGCTTCTGATGAGGCGGCGTGATAAGAAACTGCTATATCGATGATTAATTCTGTCTCTGGACGAGGGATGAGAACTGCAGGAGAGACCTTTAGGGCAAAATTTCGCCAGTGAACTACACCTAATAGGTATTGTAGAGGGACTCGTTCGGTGATGCGACGTTCCCAGAGTTTGACAATTGCTGACCAGGGCTGATTTAGTTGAATACTAGGGCGATCGCCAAAGGAGTCTAATCTAATATCCAGGTGAGTCAGATCGGTGAGTGCTTCCAGAAACTGATCTAATTCTATGGCTGAAATTTCGGCGGCGATCGCATCAATTTTCGCCTGTTTTTGCCACTGTCGCAGTTCCTCACCAGATATATAGTAACTTTCCCCTGTTTCCACCATTTCGCACCACCTGAAAACCTGCTTACAGCTTGTTCACCAGTCGCTTAATACATTGCCCTCACCCTAAATCTCGATCCCAGAGAGGGAGAGGGACCTTGAGAGGTGATCAGATGATTTCTGAACAGGCTGTAGGCTGATGATATGGGGGGAATTTTACCATCAATTCCCCCCCAAAACTTGCCCTAACGTTGATTATTTCTCAAAAATTCCAGGGTTTCCCGTGGTGGAACTAAGATGATCCGGTCTAAAAATTGGTTATCATCAGTTCGGAAGGCTTCTAATAAGGCTTCCAGAGGAACCACCTGCACTGTTACCGAGGATATTAAGTCCGGTTGCTCTTCCCGAAATTGGGATAACATTCCCTCTAAGTCCTGTTTAGAGAAGAACATGGGAATCACTTGGTCATTGCCACGTTGGATGGTTAAATAACCATTGTCTGGGCCTCCTCTTGCCATAAACAGAGGCACGCCATTAAATTCATTGGGCGATCGACCACTTTGCTGCATTACCGCGCGGGCTGACTCTACCTCTTGCTGCACCGGAACATAAGCAAATTGGATATCATCAGCACGGTTGCGGCTCTGTTGGCTCATCTGGTACACTTCCCCCAGAGAAACTGCTGTTACCTCTACGGAGTTCGCTAATTCAGGATTATTGTTTCTCAGATTTTCTACAAATCTGAGGGCATCCTGACGGCTAATAAATATCCCTGCTACTGCAGCAGTACCGCTGCCATTTTCTCCGGCGGGAACTGTGGCCACTAGGGGGGAACCGGTAGGGTCGGTAATTGTAAATACTGGGACTGGGCGTAATTTTGCCTGAATTTCCTCTAATGTCAGTGCTTCAGCAGCCTGGGTTCCCAGTAGGGATGCTCCCACGGTTCCGGGTGGCAGGGTGGGACTCATTAACAAGTTGCCACTGATAACTCCCAGTAACAGGCTCAAATGGAAAAATGATTTAATCATGTTCTCAAGTTGCGATCGTAATAGTAGTTCTTCTTGATATCTCCCCCACGCTTCCATATTGGCGTTATACCTATGGGCTCATACAAACATGACAGCGAGGGATGCTCAACACCACCCATCAAGTCTGTTGACGGAGGTTATAGTATTCCTGTATCAGCAATTCTTACCCTGGCACGATAATAGTCAGACTGACGAGGAAAAACAATTTTTTCTCCCGAACTCCCTAATAATTTTCTATATTCTCACCCCCACCGGACGACACAACGGGGTTTGACCCGCACACTTTACGGATCTTAACACAAATCTGTCCCAAATCGTCAAATTTGGGCATAAATGCGATCGCATTATTCAATCGGGAACACTACCGACTCATTATTACGCTGGGATTCAATTCGGATCTATATAATTCTTGATGAATAAATATAGACAATGGGTAAAAAAAATATTTATCATAGTCATAAACAGGGTCTATAATTATGTTTTCCGATATCATCACGCCAGACGGGTTGACTTTTGCCATGGCCAGCCCATCTGACGATTTCATCATGGTCTCAGAACTCCCAGCCGAGCAAATGGCACGTTTGTCAAGTCCAGGATTACCACAAGCGATCGCTCTTTTGCAGGGTAATGATTATTTGGTCAACAATGAACAAGGGCGGATTCTCTTAGGGCATCAGGGGAATGATACGATTATCGGTAATTCCGGCAATGATACCATTTATGGCGGTCAAAATGATGATTACTTAGAAGGGGGTTCTGGTGATGATATATTATTTGGTAATCGGGGCAATGATACTCTAATTGGTGGTTCTGGCAATGATACCATTTATGGCGGTGTCGGTAATGATTGGATTGTCGGAGGGTCTGGTAATAATGTTTTATCAGGCGATCGAGGTTTAGACACTCTCACCGGAGGTAGTGGAGTTAATCAGTTTATTTTACCATCATCGACTGTTAATCAAGATCTGATTACCGACTTCAAGCCTGGTATTGATAAAATGTGGGTTCCTGATGGAGTCACCATTGCTGATTTACGGATTAAACAATCAGGCACTTCTACCTTGATTTTACTCCATGGTCAGACCTTGGCAACCCTAGAAAATGTCGATATTGAATTAATCACTGCTGGCGACTTTATCGGGGAACTGGGAGTCGCCAATTATGGCGATATTGAACTATCGTTAGGTGAGAGTGGTTCGGATTGTAATTTTGAGCAGCAAGTGCTGGAATTGGTCAATCAAGAACGAGTTAGGGAAGATTTACAACCACTAAGGATTAACCCCTTGCTGGCGCAGGCGGCGGCTACCCATAGCACTAATATGGCACTGCAAGACTTTTTTAGTCATACCGGAAGGGATGGGTCTAATTTAACTGACCGGATTAGGGCCACAGGCTTTACATTGATAGTGCCATTGGGCGAAAATATTGCTGCGGGTCATACTACGCCGGAGTCAGTGGTTCAAGCATGGATGGACAGTCCAGAACATCGTGATAATATTCTTAATCCTAATTTCACTCAGCTTGGGGTGGGTCACTATTTCCTGGAAAATGATACGGGTGATCTGATGGACTATAACCATTATTGGACTAAAGTCTTCTCTGGTGGCTGATTTCAGCATCTCTGTCCGGAAAGGGCGATCGCCTATTAATCACAAAATAGTCACCTCTACAACGGCGAGCTTGCACTTTCAGAATTTTGTGTTATCCTAGTTTCCAAGTTTAGGATATCCAGGAGGTGATGCCCATGAGTGACAGTAGTAAACGCATGGGTCACTGTGTTGGAGAACGCCGGCTGTGCGCCGGGGCTGACCTCTAAAATTCGGCCTAGGTTCCTTTGACTAGGAGCCGAAAAGCCTACTAATATGGTCTGGCTGGATTGGAGAGATCCTTCCGGCAGTCAGGTTCCAATAACAGAGACCCGCTAGACCGCTCTCATATCGCTGACTGATGTCCTGGTAGTATCCAAGGCTTAGTTATCCGTGAGAGCGGATAGTTTTTTTTAAACGAAAGAATTTGGTATAGTTTTGATATGGCTGAACTACTGAGTGCAACTGAGATCCAACAAATGGCGACTCAGATTCCCCAATGGTCTGTTGAGGGTAAAACCATCAAGTGTGTGAAAACCTTTAAGGGGTTTGTGGAAGCGGTAGCCTTTGTTAATCAACTGGTGGAACCGGCAGAGGCAGCAGGTCATCACCCGGATTTGGAAATTTCCTATAATAAGGTGACAATTACCCTGACTACCCATGATGCTGGGGGGTTGACTAAGAATGATTTTGCTATGGCTGAGAAAATTTCCAGTTTGAGCTAGATTATACAAACTGCCCCAAAATCGGCTAGAATTCCACACAGTTGGGTAGGTGTTGGTTGGTTGGTTCTGATGTGGGATTATGGTTTTTGATAATCTTAATGTGTCTGTAGGGGTTAGTGAAGAGTCGCTGCTGATTGAGAAGTTGTTAGATATCGGTACGGCGCTCTCGGGGACTCTGGATTTGGGAAAGCTGTTAAACCTGATACTTAGTAAGAGTCGGGAAATTACCTGTAGCGATGCGGGAAGTGTTTATCTGGTAGATTACAGTGATGATCGCCCTAAGCTGCTGTTTAAGGTGGCTCAAAATCAGTCTTTGCCAAATTTGTCTTTCCGAGAATTTGCGATCGCTCTGACTGATAAAAGTCTGGCTGGCCATGTGGCTTTGAGTGGGAAAAGCCTCAATATTGATGATGCGTACAATTTACCACAGGAACAGCCTTATCGTCTCGATCGCAGTTTTGATGAGAATATCAGTTATCGGACTCGCTCGGTTTTAGTTCTCCCCATGCAAAACCGGGAAGGGGAAACCCTGGGGGTGCTACAACTGATTAACCGCAAGCGAAAATCTGATCTGGTACTGACTCCTGAAAATACGATGGAGTACACCCAGCCTTATTCTGATTGGGAAGAGAGGATTTTGCGGAGTCTGGCTTCTCAGGCGGCAATTTCCATCGAACGCAGCAATTTACAAGAGAGTATTGAGTTACTATTTGAGGGGTTTGTGAAAACCTCGGTGCAGGTGATTGAGGCGCGAGACCCTTGCACTTTCGGACATTCGGAAAGGGTGGCAGTTTTGACGGTGCGTTTAGGGGAGGAAATTAATCAGGTTTCTGATGGTCCCCTGGGGGCGGTACAATTTAGCGATCGCCAAATCCAAGAGTTGCGTTATGCGGCATTACTTCATGATTTTGGCAAAGTGGGCGTTCCTGAACCAGTTTTAAACAAGGCTAAGAAACTTTATCCTTGGGAATTGGAAATGATGAAAAAACGGTTCGCTATGGCTCGCCAGAGTTTACAGATAGACTACCTGCAAAGGAAATATCAACTGCTTTTAGAGTACAGCAGCAACCATTCCCAGAGTATCACAGAATGCCCCCACTGTCAAACTCTGGAACGTATGGATTTAGAAATGAATCAGGAGATTGAGCAGTTGCAAGGGTTTTGGGAGATGGTGCAGGAAGCCAACGAACCGGAGATTTTACATTCTGAACCGCTGGAAAAACTCCATGATTTATCAAAGATTACCTATCGGGATATAGATGGCAATATTAAGCCCCTGGTGACACCAGAAGAGGTTGAACAATTGTTAATAACTCAGGGTAATTTGACGGCTTCCGAACGCGAAATTATTGAAGGTCATGTGACCCATACCTATAATTTCTTAAAGCAAATTCCCTGGACTAAGGGACTGGAAAATGTGCCGCAGATTAGCTATGGACATCATGAAAAGTTAGATGGTAGTGGTTATCCTTTGGGATTAACCAAAGAGCAAATTCCCCTACAATCACAAATGATGGCGATCGCTGATATTTATGACGCACTAACAGCAGGCGATCGACCTTATAAGCATGGAGTTCCTACGGTTACGGCTCTAAAAATTCTCCGCAGTGAAGCGGCGGCGAATAAGATTAATGGGGATATTTTAAGTGTATTTGAACAGCACAAAGTCTATGAATCTTTAGGACATACTTTAGATGTGGTTATGGAACTGGCTTGATGTTAGCATGAGAGTTAAGGATGGTTATGAGTAGCTCAATTCCTCACCCTGATAGCGGTAGTTTGAGCGTCAATTGTGCAGTTTTAACTGTCAGTGATACTCGCACTGAGTCAACGGATAAAAGCGGTGATTTGATTAAGCAAATGCTGCAAGATAGTGGTCATCATCTGGGTAATTATGTGATAATTAAAGATGAACCGGACTTGATTACTCAGGCGCTTAATCAATGCTGTGGTGATGCTAAAATCGAGGCAGTGATTGTGAATGGGGGAACGGGAATAGCACCACGAGACACGACTTATGATGCTATTGAAGGGTTACTAGAAAAAACTTTGCCCGGCTTTGGGGAGCTGTTTCGGTTTCTGAGTTATAATGAGATTGGCTCCCGTGCGATCGCCTCTCGCGCCACGGCGGGAGTATATCGGGAAACTCTATTATTTTCGGTTCCCGGTTCCCAAGGAGCGGTTAAACTAGCTATGGAAAAGCTGATTTTACCAGAGTTAGTTCATCTAGTTAATCAATTGCAAAAAGGTGGTTAATGAATCAAAATCAACCCTCAAGTGATAATCCTTGGGACTATAAACCTTGGTGGTGTCAACCTTGGTCAATTCTGCTGACGGGAGTTAGCCTAATTAGTGGCAGTTGGCTAATATTTCATCAGGTTTGGCTATCGGTAATTGTAGGGGTTCCCGTCCTGACCTGGATGGGATTTTTCCTGCTGATCTGGCCGGGATTAATGCGATCGGCTATGATGTCAGATGCCGAAGGTAATGATTAGGCTTTTTCTAAGGGGGCCATTGTCAAACCTTCGCGACTGAGTTGGGTATGATACAATTCGGCTTGTTCTAGGGGGCCAACCCACACAGTCGCCTGACCTTCATAATGGACGCGGTTGGTCAACTCCCAGGCTTGATCGCTAGTCATTCCGGGAAGATATTTCATCAGACAGTTAGCGACGTGCTGAAAGGTATTAAAATCGTCGTTAAGGACAATCACCTTATAGTTAGGGTAAGGCTTACGGACGGTTTGACTAGAACGACTGGGTGTAGTCGTAGGTGAGGCTACCATAACTCTGGTTTAGTGTTTGACTAAATCAATATTTTGTACTTATCACAAATCCATTATATTATATAACGTCACAGTCTGAGATGATCTCAGATAATTAGTTGAGGGTGGGTGTAGTTAGTAGATGCACTCTATATAATGACTGAAAGTTAAGAGAAATGCCGTCGCATAGTTAGGCAGTTACGATGGTCATCCAGGCGACAATAAGTGACTTCATCAGTGAGTTTATACATCAAAATCAAACCCCTACCTTGTTCTTTTTCCAAAGGTGCAATCTTTTCGTTAAGAATAAAATGCAGGGTTTTGGGGAAATCAAAAGGTTGACCAAAATCCCATAGTTTGATTTCGATAGAATTAGATAAAATCTTCACCTGAATATCAATGGGAGTGTTTTTAGATAATCCATGGTGTGCATGACGAACCACATTAGTGAACCCTTCGGTAATAGCAATCTTGCATTCGTAGCTCAGATCGGGAGGCAAAAAGGGAGTAGTTATCTGCTCAAACCATTGTAATACTTCCTCTAAAAACAGTAGATCTGTACCTACTTTAAGATGCGATCGCATTAGTAGATTTTCATCTTCCATTAATCTTACATTGCACCACTATTTTTTTTGAACAAAATGACGATCGTGCGGACAATCATTTTTAGATCATACATCAAGCTCCAGTTTTCCTGATATTTGAGATCAAGGCGAATAATATCTTCAAAATCCTTAATCTGCGATCGCCCGCCTACTTGCCATTCACCAGTCATACCAGGTTTAACATCTAGGCGTTGCCATTGGGGAACCTCATAACGCTCCACTTCATCAGGAGTAGGTGGTCGAGTGCCAACTAGACTCATTTCTCCCATTAAAACATTCCAGAATTGAGGCAATTCATCGAGACTGGTGCGCCGCAAAAACCGACCTACTTTAGTAATCCTGGGGTCATTATCATTTTTAAATATTTGACCTTTTGCCTGATTAGGAATAGTGCTTTTGAGTTCTTCGGCATTAATCACCATAGAGCGAAACTTCCACATACGGAAACGCTTACCCATCCAACCGCAACGAATTTGACCAAACAAAATCGGTCCGGGACTATCAAGGCGAATAGCAATGACAATGGGAATAGATAAAACGGCAGTAATACCCAATCCCACTATAGCGCCGACAATATCAATAGAGCGTTTAACCACAGAGCGAACGGAAGGATGAGTAACGGGTAATTGGCTATTATCCCCAGGAGGTGCGGGTTCATCCTGTTGAAAGGTTAAAACCTGATCAAGGGATGTTAAAGAAAAAACCGCCATTACTTGGGGACTGACATTTTTTAGCAAAAGTTCCACATTTTTGTTTTTGGCGGCTTTGAGGTTACTGACTAAGGCACCGACTCCGCTGCTATCGATAAATGTAGTCTCGCTAAAATCGAGAATAATAGCCTGTGGAACCTGATCTCCCAAAACCAGATTATGACAAGTTGACTTAAAATCAACAGCCTCCAATATACTCAGACGATGGGGAATTTTGACCCAGGCTTTATTGTTGTGAAAATGGACAGGAAAATTAACTTCTGGGCTAGGACTGACCATATTAGTCTCTTAATGCTAGTAGGTGTATTTAAACTTACACAAATTATTGGGGTTGCATAGTTCTAATTTTAATCAAGAATTTCTCCGATCGCTACACGAGTGCCATTGACAAAATCCCAACCGGACTGAACCCGTTTTCCGGGTAACTTGACTTCGGAAACCAATAGGTATCCTGACCCGGTCTGAACAATTGGGCCGAAGCGTTTGGCGATCGCCACAATTTCGCCAATTTTACCGGGGTTAATATCGGCGGTAGACAAACGAGCCAATGGTGGAGGCAATTCTGTTTGGGGAACAGAACCCAAGGGAACCGAGCCGCTAATTTTCAAACTTTGTCCCCTAAAGGTAGTGACACAATGGGGATAAAAGGCTCTAATTTGGTTATGGAGGGCGGGTGCAGATTTTGACCAATCAAGTTGATAATCTTCTGGCTTAATGAGAGGCGCTAATGTAGCTTGAGTATGATCTTGGGGAATAGGTTGTATAGTTTGCGATCGCATTTGTAGCAAAGTCTCGGTTAAAAGTTCCGCCGCCATATGAGCCAGACGTTCGGCCAAATTAGCCGCTTGGTCTTCCCAACTAATGGGGGTGTAACTCTTCAATAGCATGGGGCCTGTGTCCATGCCTTCATCCATCAACATGGTAGTAATTCCGGTTTCAGTCTCCCCATGATATAAGCACCACTGAATAGGTGCCGCTCCGCGATATTTTGGTAAAATCGAGCCGTGAGCGTTGACACATCCTAATTTAGGGATCTGCAAAAGTTCCAGGGATAGGATTTGTCCATAAGCGACTACCACAAAAACATCAGCTTCAACTTCCCGCAAGTTAGCTAAAGTTTGTGGATCTTTTTTAATGCGACGGGGTTGCCAAACCGGTAAACCTGCACCCATGGCGATCGCCTTTACCGGGGAAGGGCTAGTTTTGCTACCACGTCCCCGTCGTTTATCTGGTTGAGTAACCACCCCAACCACCTGAAATTGCTCATCAGTCAATAATCGCTGCAAACTAGGCACAGCAAACTCAGGCGTACCAAAAAAAACCAGTCTCATGTATCAACTTTCCTTTGTGTTTAGATTTAGGTTTTTCAGGGGGGGGTAATGGCAACTTCAATGCGGCGGTTAAGTTGTCTATTGATGTCCGAGGTATTTTCCAACGCTGGGCGAGTCATACCATAACCGATCGCCACCCAATGATAAGCCTGATCGTCCACAGCATTAGATAGGTATTGCACAATTGCTTCAGCCTGTGCCGAGGACAAAACCAGATTTTGCTGACGGCTGCCACTATCATCAGTATGACCTGCCACCCGCACTACTGCCCCCCGATAGTTTTGCAGATCTGGAATCAAGTTATCAAGGATAACATTAGCCCCAGGGCGCAATGTGCTACTACCTGGGTTAAATAAAATATCACTGGGTAAAGTCATGATCAAACCATTTCCAGATCTAGACCTAGCAGTGCGGGGAGTTGGTGGCGGTATATTTTCCGCCTCCGGGGAACTAGGGGCTGTTAATTGCTGTTCTATAATTTGTAAGCGCCTCTCCAAGGTTTCTGCGGGCCGACTATTACCGATTTGAATTTCTAGGGCGGCGGTGCGACCGATCAAGGCATTGAGATCTTGCTGTAATTGTTGGAGTTGGGGTTGTAAGGTTTGTTGGACTTCTGGAGTTAATCCCGTAGGCGGCGGGGTCGGAGTCGGGGTCAACGGAGTTTCTGAGGCTGGGAAAGAGGGTTGATATTCTGGCGATCGCCTCAGTAACTGTTCAGTTAGGGGCATTTCCGAACTGGTGTTTGGGTAAACTTGAGCCACAGCCATTCCCAGTAGCCAAGCCACAGCACCGCCTACCCCCAACAATAACAGACGAAAAATGAAGGACAACAGCCCCACCAAAACCCCGGAATTGGATTTAGGGGAAGATTTACTTGGTTTTGGATCTGCCATGAATTTACCCTCAATTGCCTTGCGAATGGTTATCAGTCTTGCCAAGGACGCACTTCTAACGGACCTCCGGGATGATTAAATATCACCATCATATCTGCTTGGGGTTCTGCTGGGTCAGGTCCTACCTGCTGAAAGCGTAACTCTGATAAAGGAATAGGAGCCTCTTCCTCTGGGGTAACATCGTCAACTGCTTCATAATCTATAATTTTGCCATCACTGGCTACTGTAACCCGATAAACTAGGGTTCGGTTAATGCGAGCAACCCATGCCTGGTTTATCTGAACAAACAATTCTCGCTGTAATCTCTCAATTTCCTGGGGGTCATCAATAGATGGGGGTGAGACTAAATTGGGTTGTAAGGGAATGGTAGCACCGGGTTCACCGACAGTGAGATTTTCCCCGTCTGGGTCTGTATTAACTCCCTGTGGTGGAGATTGTTCGGCTGATTGTGGTCCCTCAGTTTCTGATGGGGGTTGGGTTTCTGTGGACTCTTGAGGATTAGGTTCTAGGGGTCGCCTCAACTCTGGAACTGGCAGAGCAAATAATGCGATCGCCGCAATAGCCAATCCTGACACACCTACCGCTGCTGGTATAGCTCTTTGGGCAACAGATTGCTCTGGTTTAGTATAACGCTTAGGAATAGCTTTTAACTGTAACGAAAGCTCAGGTAAAGTCCCAGAATCAGCTAAAAACTGATCCACTGCTTCCACCAAATCAAATAACTGCACCGTGGTTAAATCTAATTCCACAGGGGATGTAGGATCGGTTTTCATCTGGGAATCCCCATCAACGGGGGTATTACGGACAATCAGGCGGTGTAAATTGCTGTCTAGTCTGCGTAACTCCACCATGGGAACCTCAGCAGCAGTGTTAGCAGAGGGGGGATGTGATACGCCGCTGAGAAACTCTTGGGCGTATTGATTCACCTGTTGCAGTAAACACTCGAAAAACTCTTTCCCCCCCACAATAGGCTGAGGATAACCGACAAAATGGCACTCCGCATTCATCAATAGCGATAAACGGGGCCGAGTTTCTGAGGTATTATCTGTGGGACTACTCAACCCATGCAAAATCAGCTTGCAGTTAGGCAAACTGTACTGACGTATAATCGTCATGCTATCTCTCCATCAAACAGACTGATCCAAAACCGTTGCATCCCTGCAGTGCCTGTACAGAATAGCAATTTTCCCAGCAAAGCGATCGCCAAATCATTTACTTTCTCTGGGGAGTTGTAAGCAATTACACCCGCGCGCCTCGGATTCATCCGACTACGGAAGTGAGCCTGGAACCTTTCCAGATAGCTATACAATTGCAAATGCTGTTCTATGGGGATTTGCTTGCGCTGCATTTGCTCAAAGTCAATCAGCAACTGGCGGATTCTCACTGTTAACTCTCGACTCATCATAGCAATAATCACCACTAAGGCTTTAGCTTCTTTCAGAGTCAGGGGTTGTCGTTGGCTGTAGCGTCGCAGGGGGTTGGTGCTACGCAGTCGCCATAACACGACTCGATTGGGGATAATTCCTTGCAATTCTAACTCCGATATCTTGACCAGCATTCGTTCCGAACTCCCTAGGGCCAGGGCTTCAATGGCTAGTAACATCAGGTCGATTTGTAATCGCGCCCGACGGGGACATCCTTTGTCGGAGATGGGTATATCCGGCAAACTGTCTAATATGACTGGGTTTAAATTAGTTTGGTAGGGTTGTACTTGCATTATGCTCACAGCAACATCGATTCCAAGACAATATATAGTTAAAGACTGGTTAGCAAATCTCCTAATATTTACATTACCCTGATGGATCTTAAATCTTTTATTCGCGATATCCCAGATTTTCCTAAGCCCGGTATTGTCTTTAGAGATATTACTACCCTGTTAAGGGACTCTCAGGGCTTGCGCTATACCATTGATACTTTGAAGGATAAGTGCGATCGCCTCTCCCCGGATTATGTCGTGGGTATGGAGTCTCGTGGGTTTCTGTTTGGGGTTCCCCTGGCTTATCAGTTGGGTTGTGGGTTTATCCCCGTGCGAAAACCTGGCAAGTTACCAGGACAGGTCATCGCTGCACAATACCAGTTAGAATATGGGAGCGATCGCCTGGAAATGCACATTGATGCCATGCCACCAGGTAGCAGGGTTCTGATTGTTGATGATCTGATAGCTACCGGGGGGACGGCAGCGGCGACGGCTCAATTGGTACAAGAGGCTCAGTGTCATTTGGTGGGTTTTGCTTTTATCATCGAGTTAAAGGCTTTGGGGGGACGAAATCAATTACCTGATGTCCCTATTGTCACTTTAATTGATTATGACTGAAATATGAGCATTGACTATGATAACTTCTTGTATGTGGCGAAACGACTTTTTCAGGCGCTGATTACTCTGCTATTGGCTTCTGTACTGTGTTTTGTCATCGTCCAACTGGCTCCGGGTGATTATCTTGATAAATATATCAATAATCCCCAAATTTCCCAGGAAACTCTCAATCAGTTTAGAGAACAATTCGGATTAGACCAACCTCCTATTATCCAATATTGGAATTGGCTTACCCAAATTGTCACTAGGGGGAACTTTGGCTATAGTTTTGAAAATCAGCGATCGGTCACTGATTTACTCTGGGAAAGAGTCCCCGCTACCTTGTTGTTAGCTATTTCTTCCCTAATTATAACTTGGGCGATCGCACTTCCCCTAGGAATTTTAGCCGCAGTTAATCAAAACCGCCGAGTCGATCGCACCTTACAAGTGATCAGCTACACTGGCCAAGGATTCCCCAGTTTCATCACCGCCTTACTGTTACTATTTTTAGCACAAAAAACCTCCCCCCTCTTTCCCGTTGGAGGTATGACCAGCATAGACTATCCTGATTTGTCTCTCCTGGGGAAAATCGGTGATATTGCTTGGCACATGATTTTACCAACTTTGGCTTTAAGTATCACCAGTTTCGCCGGTCTACAGCGACTTATGCGCGGTCAATTACTCGATGTTTTACGTCAAGACTATATCCAAACTGCGCGCGCTAAAGGTCTCCCAGAAAACCGAGTTATTTATGTTCACGCTCTCCGAAATGCCATCAATCCTTTAATTACCTTATTAGGATTTGAATTCGCTAGTTTGTTAGGTGGCGCTTTTATTGCCGAAACCTTTTTTAACTGGCCGGGACTAGGAAGGTTAACTTTAGAAGCAGTTAGACAACAAGACCTTTATCTAGTTATGGCTAGTTTAATGATGGGTGCTGTTATGCTGATTCTGGGTAATCTTTTGGCGGATTTATTGTTAAAATCAGTAGACCCTCGCATCAAACTCGAAAACCTGAATTAATCCCCCCTCCGGTGCATCATACCCCCGTTATATCCATCCTAACCCCTCTCCTACACTGGGAGAGGGCAGTTAACCTATAAAGTGGCAAATTTATCTGATATGTCAATTAGGGCTTTTTGAATACCTGGTTCACTCATGGAATGTCCAGCATCAGGAATAATAATTAACTCCGCTTCTGGCCAAGCCTGATGCAATTCCCAGGCGGTTTTCATGGGACAAACTACATCATAACGACCCTGAACGATCGCCCCTGGAATATGACGGATACTCTCAACATTAACTAATAGTTGGTCTTCCGATTCAAAAAAACCTTGATTGACAAAATAGTGGCATTCAATTCTAGCGAAAGCCGTGGCAAAATTGCCATCACCAAATCTTTCGATTAAATGCTGATCTGGTAATAATTTACTGGTGCTCGCTTCCCAAATTGACCAAGCCTTAGCCGCCGCCAATTGTATCTGGGGGTCATCACTGGTTAAACGACGATAATAAGCCGAGATTAAATCGTGACGTTCTTCTGGGGGAATAGGTTTAATATATTCCTCCCAAGCATCTGGAAAAATATAGCTTGCGCCCTCCTGATAAAACCATTGTAGTTCGGCTTTTCTTAACATGAAAATACCCCGCAAAATTAACCCCCGACAATGCTGGGGGTAAGTCTGACTATAGGCTAGGGATAGGGTGCTTCCCCAACTACCACCAAACACCACCCAACTGTTAATATTTAGGTGATTTCGCAGGCGATCGATATCTTCTACTAAATGCCAAGTGGTATTTTCTTCTAATTCTGCATGGGGGATACTTTGACCGCATCCCCGTTGGTCAAACATGATAATTCGCCACTTTTCCGGGTCAAAATATTGACGATATTCTGGTAAGCATCCGCCGCCGGGTCCGCCATGAAGGATGACAACGGGTTTGCCTTTTGGGTTCCCGGACTGTTCAAAATAAATGGTATGCAAGGAACTAACTTGTAGTTTTCCTTCGGCGTAGGGTTCTATGGGAGGGTAAAGTTGGTTCATTTTCGAGTTATCAGAAGGTTGGCAATTAGTATTTAATGGTAAGGGGATAAACGGCTTGAGAATTAAGCTGGAGTCTGCACATTTCTCGCCTAGCTAAACCGTCAGCATAGCACTGATTAACTTCTGTGGTTCCGTTTTCGGAGACGATCGCTTCTATGAAAAACACTTGGGGAACCTCGGAAAAAGCCCAGCCAAACTTCCCAGTTTCTCCGGGTTGTAACTCCCCGGGAATAACGGTAGCTTCGTGGCTTTCGACTTCTACTAAAGTATCACCTTCCTGGCGGTATAAACGATAAACTACTTGTAGCGATCGCATTACGTCAGAACTATAATTAATCAGTCGCCCTTCTACGGTATAACGTCCCGCTGTTAGGGTTTCATTTTTAACTATTTGGATGCCACTAATTTGGAATGGCTGATTTTGGGCTAATAGCAATGGAGATCCAGTAACTATATGGGGAACTGATATAGCTTGGTTGGGGAAGAAGGTTCCCAGTCCTAATGCTGAGATTAAGAAAATCCGCGAATAATTTAACATAGGTCTAATCTGACATATAATGGTGATGGTGGTTAGCCGGGCTAATAATTACCCAGGATAGCACCACTCCAATTTTATCGCGATCGCTGTCGGTTTTGATCGCCCGAAGCCAAAAACAGGCAAAATTCCCCTAGGGCTGATCATCTGCTAAAATTATCATTAAATTAGTACACCCACTGCCATTATCAATCATCTATGACTGCAACTGTCTCCACTCCCCACCGGGTGATCACCGAGAAAATTCGCCCGGAAATTCAAGCACTACAGCCTCAGTTAGTTAGCTGGCGGCGACATATTCACCAATACCCAGAGTTAGCATTTCAAGAAAAATTAACGGCTAAGTTTATTGCCGAAAAACTAGGGGAGTGGGGAATTAATCATCAAACTCAAATTGCCGAAACCGGAATTGTAGCCATTATTGAAGGTCGTCAACCGGGGCCAGTTTTAGCAATTAGGGCGGATTTTGATGCTTTACCTATTCAAGAACAAAATGAGGTAAGTTATAAATCTTGTCATGATGGAATTATGCACGCTTGCGGTCATGACGGACATACAGCGATCGCCCTAGGAACCGCCTATTATTTATCCCAACACAAACAGGATTTTTGTGGTACAATAAAAGTCATATTCCAACCTGCTGAAGAAGGGCCGGGCGGCGCATTACCCATGATTAAAGCCGGGGTGTTAAAAAATCCTGATGTTGAGGCAATTGTGGGGTTGCATTTGTGGAATAATTTGCCATTGGGGACGGTGGGGGTGCGCGCTGGTGCGTTAATGGCGGCAGTAGATATTTTTGAATGTCGCATATTTGGGAAGGGGGGACATGGAGGGATGCCGCATCAAACCATAGATGCAATCTTGTTAGGTTCCCAAATTGTTAATACCCTGCAAACCATTGTGGCCAGGAATGTTGACCCCTTAGAGTCTGCTGTGGTGACTGTGGGTTATTTCCATGCTGGAGATGCTCATAATGTGATTGCTGACCAAGCGACAATAAAGGGGACAGTCCGCTATTTTAATCGTCAATTACATGACTATTTTAGCAACCGAATAGAGTCAATTGTGGCGGGAATTTGTCAAAGTCATGGGGCGAGATATGAGTTAAATTATCAACGAACTTATCCCCCAGTAATTAACGATCCATCCCTAGCCAATTTGGTCAGAAGTGTAGCAGAATGTGTGGTAGAAACACCAGCGGGGATAGTGCCAAAATGTCAGACTATGGGAGGTGAGGATATGTCATTTTTCCTGCAAGAAGTACCGGGGTGTTATTTTTTCATGGGGTCTGCTAATAGCGATCGCAATTTAGCTTATCCGCACCATCATCCTCGGTTTGACTTTGACGAAACCGCCCTAAGTATGGGGGTAGAAATGTTTGTGCGGTGTGTAGAAAAGTTTAGCGCTGAAAAACCCTAACCGCTGAAATTATCGCCGCCAAATACCAAAGAGCGATCGTCATGTCTACAATAGGAGGCAGAGCGTTAAAATGCAGCTCTCGGTAGAGAATAAAAATTGATCACGGTATTCCAAAAGCTCATGAAACGTAGAACTAAGCCCACATCTCCCATAGCTTCCGCCTTTAACTATACCGCTATGGCCGTGATAGCAGGCGTTCTGGTGTTGGGAATTGGTATAGGTATGGCGATAAGTTCCACCGCCACCCTAACCCCCCAGAATGTAGCATCCAGCGAATTCATTGATCGCAGCGCTCCCAACCCAGAAATCTGTGTTAAATTCGGAGCCAGTGCCATGGTGACAGATTTACGGGTATTTGTCACCCTGAACCCCTTTAGCGTTTTCGTCGGTCAACCTAGGATGCAACCAGGATGCGTTCTGCGGACCAGTAACTGGGCTCTACTGAGACAGCGGAACCTGATCACCGTGGAAGAGGAAAGAGACTGTAAACACCGAATGAACACCTTTGGCTATACGGGAGACCTGAACGATGATGCAGAGGTAAGCTGTATCTACCAAAACAATAGCGCCCAGAACGATTTTCTCAATCAATCGGGTCTAGTCCCGAACCGTCCTAGATCGGGGACTGATGGCTTTTAAAATCCTTTAAAATCGTGGGCTAGTTGGTAAAGCTGGGGTAATTCCCAGCAAAAAGTCATTTTGGGCTAATTCCTGAACCAATCGGACTTGGACAACCTGACCCGGTTCAAGAATATGCTGTTGAGGGGAACTAATAGCCCCAACAGCAGCCCCTCCCACAGCCCCAGCTAGGAATCCTAATCCATCAAAACCACTAATGAGGAATCCTCCCAAACCGCCAATTCCTGACCCAATAGCCACATTTTCCGGCTTAATTGGTCGCGCACCTGGAATCCAAGTTGATTCAGCCACAAAGGGAATGCTACGACCTTCTAAGTTAATGGCTTGGGCGACAAAACGGGTTCCCTGATTAGTGGTTTCAAACCTTCCGACTACGGGGGTATCTGGAGGTACGACAAAATTACCTGCTGCGTCTACAATTCCCCCTTGGAGCAGTAAAACATCTTGGCGGTTGAATTGAGATTTTAGGCGCACATCGTCAATTCCAGGATATTGGAGGGTGATAGTTGTGCCGACGGGTAATAGGATACGACGGTCGGGGCGTTGGGTTTCTGGTAGGGGTAGGGGTCGAAAACTTTGGCTAGGTGGTGGTAATTCTGTGGGTAGAGGTTGACCATAGGGGATAGCCGCAGTGGTGGTGGACATGGGGAGAATTTGAGTTCCGACTGGTTGACTGAATGTATCTGGTCTCACCAAGTTGGTTTGGGTGGGGCGATTTAGGGGAACTCGCAGAAACTCAACATCTGGGAAAGTTTCGGGTTGAGGATTGGGTAAGGCGCTGATGGGGCGAGGTTGGGAGGTGAATTGGGGGGAAATATTGGCGGAGGTGGGAGACTGGCTTATGGGAGTTGTCGGGGCTGCTGTGGTTGTGGTTAAGTTATTTTCTGCGGGGGGTTGACGACGGGCTAACAACACGGGACGCAATACCCACTGATTTTCTACGCCAACTCGTCTCAGGTCAATTTCTCTGTCATCAAGAATGAAGCCGGGGGCGAAATCAACTGTCATTCGCGCTACTGTGGGTTCCAGTTGGCTAACGCTGACCCGACGCACTAAGCCGGACTCGTAGAGTTCGGTGACATTAACGCCTAAATCTGTATCTGGTAGGTCGATAATAATGCGGCTGGGTTGTTGGATGACGGCTAGTCGGGGTCTAACTCCTTCTGGTAGTTGGACTTGAACAGTTCCGTTATTGGGGTTGAGGGTCCACTGGGGAACGGTAACGGCTACAACTGTGTTGACGATCGCCTCTGTACCTACTATGAAAGTGGCGATCGCTGTAGTTAGACCTAATTTAAAAAGACTAGGGAACCGCCGCCGTGTCAATTTCCCGGTGGGGAGTGGTTGGGTTGGCGCGGCACTGGAAAAACCAAGTGACACTGGAAACGGTCTATACTTGTTTTGCATGATCGCCACATCAAAAAAAGTGTTCTGAGAAAAGCTGATCGTTACTATAGCTCATCTCTGGAGTTACTATCATGTTTTGGGTGAGAATGCAACCCTAACTCCTAGATTCTGAAACTCATGCAAAAGTGGCAAAGATTGCGATCGCAAATGATCATAGACCATCCCTGGTGTCGGGTGCGCCAAGATGCGATCGCCCTTCCCGATGGAAACATTATAGATGATTTTTTTATCAATATTCGGCCTGATGTCGCCTTAGTTTTTGCCGTCACCGAAGACCAGCAGGTGATTTTTGTTCGCCAATACCGACATGGAGTCGAGCAGATTTTATTAGAACTCCCCGCTGGCGGTTTTGACCCCGCTACCGAAACCCCTACCGTCGCCGCCTTACGGGAACTTAGGGAAGAAACAGGTTATGTCGCCTCGTCTTTAATTCCCCTAGCTACCCTATACGATAATCCCGTCAAAGACACTAATTCTATTCATCTATTTTTGGCGGAAAATGTCCAGTTACAACACGAGAAGCAACTGGACCCCACCGAAGATATCCAAGTGGTTCTGATACCAGTGGCTGAAGTTATAGATGCGATCGCCAGCCACAAGATTCAAGTAGCCGGAACCATCGCCGCCATCTTTTTAGCCTGGGAATATCTCCAGAGGCAAAAAACTCAGTAATGAGTGAGCTATTATCTGCTATAATTATGGTATTAAGTTTATTCTTATAGTTCCGATTTCTCACCAGCGATCGTCCGTTAATGATTGAAATTTGCCGCACCCCAATTCCCCCCGCACGCACTAAGCGCATTGAAATTCCCGTGGCTCGTCTTCCCACTCAAACCATGCTCTCCCTACCCGTTATCGTCATCAATGGCTATACAGACGGACCAATACTCTGGCTCAGTGCGGCTATTCACGGGGACGAAATTAACGGCGTTGAAATCATTCATCAAGTTATGCAAAAAATTTCCCCCAAGCGGTTGCGTGGGACTGTAATTGCTGTTCCCATTGTCAATGTCTTTGGATTTATCGAACAATCTCGATATTTACCAGACCGCCGAGACTTAAACCGCTCATTTCCCGGTTCCAAAAGAGGAAGCCTCGCCTCCCGTCTAGCTAATTTATTCGTCCAAGAAATCGTCAATCACTCCACCCATGGGATTGACCTACATACAGCCTCAGCTCACCGTAATAATTTACCACAAATTCGAGCCAACTTAGATGATCCTGTCACCTACCAATGTGCGCGCGCTTTTGGAACCTCTGTGATTATTCACTCCCAACTTAGGGATGGTTCCCTACGTCAAGCCGCCACTCAAAAAGGGATTCCGGTTCTTCTTTATGAAGGAGGCGAAGCACTACGATTTAATTCCCATGCTATTTATATTGGCGTTCAAGGTATCCTACGGGTGATGGAAACCTTAGATATGTATGAGTTCAAATTTGATAACTTTCCCCTCGAACCTATAGAAGTGCAAAATACTCAATGGGTGCGTGCTTCTCGTAGTGGGATATTACAACTATCTATTGAGTTGGGGGAACGGGTATATAAGCGCCAACTACTAGGTGTTATATCTGATGCTTTTGGTGATACTAGCGTCAAAGTCAGGTCTCCTGCTGATGGATTAGTTATCGGAAATCAGCAAAATCCCTTAGTTAATCAAGGGGATGCTATAGTTAATTTGGCTCTCCTCAACTCTGAAGAGAGTCCCGTTCATATTCTGTCTTAGAATAATGTTCACTTGGGAGATAATATCGTCCGGTTTTACTTAACCCAGAAGGTCGCCGGGGAATTTCGATCGCAAATTCTGAGCCCTTATTTCGTACAGACCGACAGGTTAAATTTCCCCCATGTTTAGCCACAATTTGATAACTCATGGCTAATCCTAATCCAGTCCCACGACCCACGGGTTTAGTAGTAAAAAATGGTTCAAATAACCGATGTAGCACTTCTTCTTCCATACCCAAACCATTATCAGAAATTTTAATTGACACCCAATCGGAGCTAATTAATGCGGTGCTAATTTGAATAGTAGGCTCGAAGTCAACCAAGCCATTTTCGAGTTTTTCCACCTCTAAAATCGCATCAATTGCATTACTTAAAATGCTCAAAAAAACCTGATTAAGTTGACCCGCATAACATTCTACTTTCGGCAAATCCCCATAATTGCGAACTACTTTAATTTCGGGAAACTCATGTTTTTCTAAGGTGGGAAGTCGTCCTTTGAGCCGATGTTGTAGGATTAATAATGTACTCTCAATTCCCTCATGAATATTGACGGGTTTCATTTCCGACTCATCAAGTCTGGCAAAATTACGGAGAGACAAAACAATCTGCCTAATCCGATTTGCGCCGACCTCCATAGACTCTAAAATTTTGGGTAAATCCTCTATAATAAAACCCAGTTCTACTTCTTCAATGCGATCGCTAATTTCCGCCGCTGGCTGTGGATAATATCGCTGATATAATCGAATCAGTGCTAACAAGTCTTGCACATATTGAGACGCATAACTAATATTACCATAAATAAAGGTAACTGGGTTATTAATTTCATGGGCAATTCCTGCCACCATTTGACCCAAACTGGACAGCTTTTCATTTTGAATTAATTGTGATTGAGCTTGTCGGAGTTTTTTGAGGGTTAGTTCCAACTGTAAGGCTCTGGCGCGTTCCCTAGCTTCCGACTGTCGCAAAGCATCTTCAGCCTGTTTGCGATCGCTAATATCTCTAACTGTCCCGGTCATGCGTAGGGGTTTACCTTGCTCATCTCGACTCACCACTTGACCATGATTAAGCACCCATTTCCAACCCCCATTGTGGGTAAACATTCGGTGTTCAACCTCACAAAAAGTCGTGAGATTTTGCCAGTGTTGTTTTAAGCAGTAAATTACCTGATGGCGGTCTTGAGGATGCACCAACTTCAACCAAGAGCGAGCATGGGTGTTTATATGCTCCATGTCATAACCGAGCATTTGACCCCATTGAGGGCTAAAATAGACCTCATCAGTGGCTAAATTCCAATCCCATAAACCCTGATTAGTTCCGGTTAATGCTAACTGTAACCTTTCCTCATTAATCCGCAGAGCTTCCGAGGCTTGTTTTTGTTTGGTAATATCAAAAATTGCCCCCGCCAAACATAAAACTTGTTGGTCATCATCAAAGATACCTTGACCCTTATCATAAACCCATCTTTGGGAACCATCGGCTCGCAGTAACCGATACTCTAAAATATAGGGATTTCGTTTTTCTACAGATGTGTGAATCGCGTCTATAACCCTTTGTTTATCATCAGGATGAATCAGACTTGCAAAGCTAATCTGCCGGTTTAAAATCAAATCATTAGGGCTATAACCAGTGATAGATTCCACCCCCGGACTCATAAAAGTCATGGTGCGATCGATGTCTAAATTAGACCGATAAACTGCACCAGGAATATTAGAAACCAGGGTGCGAAATTCTCCCTGACGTTCCCGCAGCATTCTCTCAACTTGTTTGCGATCGCTAATATCTCGGATAAACACACATTGATATTCTTCACCTTTAAAGTTGAGATGATTAATCATCATTTCCACGGGAATTAGGCGACTATGTTTAGTCCGATAACGAGCCTCAATTTTTAAAGACCCACAGCGCCGCAGAATTTGCCAATGCAAATGCCAAGAATCTCGCGGAAAATCCGGGTTAATATCATGAATCGTCAATAACAATAACTCCTTGGGGGAATAACCCAACAGGCGAGAAGCTGACTCATTCACATAAATAATTTGTCCTTCTATCCCAATCCAAAAAATCGCATCGGCGGCTTTATCAATAGAAAATTGGGTGAGGGATAGGGTATCTTCCGCAGACCAGTTATTGATATTGGCATTTACTTTGATAGTTAATGGATTGTTATTAATGGAGTTGGGGGAGTTATTGGTAGCTGAATTATCTAGGCTAGATGCCAAATTATGGCGGCGAATAAACCCTAACATAGGTATCTGAAACCACCACAGCCAAAATAATATTAAGCTAGTGGCGAGTAATCCTAAAATGGCTAAGATAGCCACTACAAATATTCCCCCGACGGGATACCAGGGAATTTCTGTGTCCAGGATCTGAAAATTTCCCGCCATGACTAACCCCAAGCTGAGTAACCCAGAGTTACCGATGAAATTACCACCGCCGCGCCAAAAGGGTTGATTTGGGGTTGAAAATTGACAGCGATCGCCATAGATTGATAAGCTATTGTTGAGCATAGTCGCCCCACAGTAACTAACCAATGCGATCGCAGCAGTTAACCACAAATGTAGCCAGTTTGATAGTGCTTTTGGCAAAAATCCATGGCCCCTGACCATTAATCGATGAGGCTCATAACTTAATAAGTTGATCAAAACATATACCAGCAATTCTAGCATTTGTTAGATTATTGTTTTGGGTTCGCCTCCCGCCAGCAGAGAGAGGAGATATTTGTCCACTAGGGGAAAACCTATCTATAAGCACCCATAATTCGGTGGTTATCCCCATGGAAAAGCATAATTAACCTAGCAAATTAGTTGCCCAATATTGAGATGTCTATAAATTAGGTGATAATAGGCGAAAGTTAATACAACTGCATTCGAGAAGATACCCGAATGGGAGGCATCTAGTCACCAACCAAGGGGTTGGCGGTAAGCGGGGAAATGCAGTATTGATTGCCATAACCAGAAAAGGGAAAAAATGGGAGCAATCCCCCAGGCGATCGCCTCCGAACTCCCAGGGGAATTGGCATCCTAATTAGGAATTAGCCAGAACCCAATTGACAAGGGTTCGCACAGGAAATCCGGTCGCGCCAGTTTTATTATATCCCTTATCTTTATCTGTCCACACCGGGCCAGCAATATCCAAATGAGCCCAAGGGGTATCCTTAACAAACTGTTTCAGGAACAGAGTAGCGGTAATCGACCCCCCAGCGCGGGGTCCGGTATTTTTCATGTCAGCATGAATCGCCTTGAGTCCCTCAAAGTATTTTTCCTCAATTGGCATCCGCCAGAATTTCTCCCCCGCTTTTTCGGAAGCAGATTGTAACTGTTGCACCAGTTGATCATCAGAACTCCATAACCCAGCTATATCATCTCCCAAAGCCACGATACACGCTCCGGTAAGAGTTGCTAAATCCACAATAGCATCAACCCCTAGGCGGTCAGCAAAAACCAAAGCATCAGCCAAAGTTAAACGCCCTTCAGCGTCCGTATTATTGACTTCAATAGTTTTGCCATTAGAAGCGCGTAGGAAGTCTCCAGGGCGCATAGCACGGCCGCTAATCATGTTTTCAGTTACCGCACTGATAAAATGTACCTCAACTGTGGGTTTTAAGGTGGCGATCGCCTTAGCCGCCCCAAAAGTCGCCGCCGCCCCAGCCATATCCATTTTCATCATTTCGATGCCGCTACCCGTGGGTTTCAGGTTCAAACCACCCGAATCAAAAGTCAAACCCTTACCCACAATAGCTAGTTTCCGGGTAGGTGTTCCCTGGGGTTTATAGGTGAGATGGATAAACTTAGGAGGCAAATCCGAGGCTTGAGCCACCCCTAAAAATGCTCCCATCCCCAACTTTTCGCAATCTTCCCGTTCCAAAATTTCCAGTTGCAACCCATACTCAGCAGCCAGAGATTGAGCCAATTCTGCCATAGTTATGGGGTTAACTTCATTAGCCGGAGCCGCCACCAACTCCCGCGCCAAGAATACCCCAGAACAGATCTGTTGAGCCAGAGCAATCGCTGCTTCTGTACCCGGAAACCCTAGTAGTTCTACAGACTCGACTTGAATTTCTTTGTCCTTAGTTTCCGACTTAAAGCGATTATCCTGATACAGAACTAACTCTAATCCTTCTACAATAGCCCCCACCGTCTCCGAGGCATTCCCCACCGGGAAACTGATAGCCAGGGTTTTACCTTTGAGTGCTTTCGCCGCCTGTCCCGACGCAGCCGCCCCACGTCGGATAGCTTCTAGGGTGTAGTCCTCAGCAGACCCCAACCCCACTAAAACCACCTTACGAATGGGACTATTGCCACCCACACGACCAGAAGCACTACTATCAGCTTTTCCCTGAAAGTCTGATTCTTCGATAAGTTCTTGTAGGGTCCCACCCAGTTTTTGATTAAGTTCTGCTAAATCCCCAGTCAGTTCGACTTGTCCTTTAAACAGACCTATAGCTAATACATCTCCACTCCAGTCTAGGAGGTTAGTATCTGTGGCTCTAAATTCCATGTCTTATATCTCAATGCCTTTAAAGTACGACTTGGGCAATCTTCCTTAATCCTATCGTGAGGGCGGAAATTATTTCCCCCAAATTTTTCTGACCCTTCTCCCCGGACAGTATGGGCAAAAAACCATGATTTACAGGGATTTTTGTTAATTCCGACTAAAACAGTCGGGTATGGTTGACGAGAATTTGACAACTGTGATAGTCTTCATCCAACAGTTAGAACAGCAGAAAAAAGCAGAGGTAAGTGTCATGACCCAGGCCACCCATAACCACACCACCACCCCCACCACCGGAGCTACTTTTGATAAACTCAAATGTAAAGAGTGCGGTGCGGAATATGCTCTGGAAGCCAAGCACGTTTGCGAGGTGTGTTTTGGTCCCCTGGAAGTTCACTATAACTATGACAACCTGCGTAAGCTGGTAACTCGCGAAACTATTGAAGCTGGCCCAAATTCTATCTGGCGTTATCGTCACTTTTTACCTGTAGCTACAGATAATGTTATTGATGTGGGAACTGGGATGACTCCCTTGGTTAAGTCGGAACGGTTAGCCCGCCGCCTAGGTCTTAAAAATCTTTATATTAAAAATGATGCTGTTAATATGCCTACCCTTAGCTTTAAGGATAGGGTGGTATCTGTGGCTCTCAGCCGCGCTAGAGAGTTAGGTTTTTCGACGGTTTCCTGTGCGAGTACGGGAAATTTAGCGAATTCTACGGCGGCGATCGCTGCTAAGGCTGGATTAGATTGTTGTGTATTTATTCCCTCCGATTTAGAAGCGGGGAAGGTGTTAGGAACATTAATTTATAATCCGATTCTGATGGCAGTTAGAGGCAATTATGACCAAGTTAATCGCCTCTGTTCAGAAGTAGCTAATACCTACGGCTGGGGTTTTGTTAATATCAACCTGCGTCCCTATTATTCCGAAGGTTCTAAAACTCTGGGCTTTGAAGTGGCAGAACAGTTGGGTTGGCGACTGCCAGATCATGTAGTAGCGCCGATCGCTTCTGGTTCCTTATACACCAAGATTCATAAAGGTTTCCAAGAGTTTGTTAAGGTGGGTTTAGTGGAAGATAAACCCGTGCGTTTTAGTGGCGCACAAGCGGAAGGTTGCTCTCCTGTAGCCCATGCTTTCAAAGAAGATCGCGACTTTATTACCCCCGTTAAACCTAATACGATCGCTAAATCTATCGCTATTGGTAACCCGGCTGATGGAGTGTATGCAGTAGAATTAGCCAAAAAGTCTGGCGGTCATGTGGAGTCAGTTAATGATGCTGAAATTATCGAGGGTATCAAATTACTGGCGGAAACTGAAGGTATCTTTACCGAGACCGCTGGCGGAACTACCATTGCAGTTTTGAAAAAACTGGTGGAAGCGGGTAAAATTGACCCGGATGAAACTACTGTTGTTTACATTACTGGAAATGGGTTAAAAACTCAGGAGGCGGTTCAGGGCTACGTTGGCGAACCTCTGACCATTGACCCGAAACTAGATAGCTTTGAAGTGGCGATCGAACGCGCACGGACTCTCGATCGCCTAGAATGGCAACAGGTTTTGGTTTAAGATTAGCCAAAATCCGGTAAGATCTGAAATCTTGGGGAAGGTGCAAGCCTTCTCCTTTTGACGGCAATTTTCTATTCAATTAATCAACAATGGCTGTTAAAGTTTTAATTCCCACTCCCCTGCAAAAGTTCACTGACAACCAAGCTACCCTTGAGTGTGAGGGGACGAACATTATGGAATTAATTGATTCCCTGGAAGCTAATTGTCCAGGTATCAAGAAAAGTCTCTGTGATGATGAAGGAAAACCGAGGCGCTTTTTGAATTTCTACGTCAACAGTGAGGATATTCGCTTCCTAGATGGTACGAATACCGCCTTAGCTGATGGTGATGAAGTCAGTATTGTTCCGGCTGTAGCTGGAGGCTAGAGGGAGGACTGAGAAACCGGGTTTCTGAAACTGTTACCTGGTGTAACTGGTGTAACGGGTTCCGTAACTCCTTTTGGGATAGGAACCCTTACCATTGACACTCCCCAGCCTAAAGGCGTGGGGATTCTTCCTTCAACGACTCGACTTGCTCTGACAGGTTTGCACCAACCAAAGTAGCGGTCAAATCTCCAGAAGCGTTAAGTTTCCGTATGCCCTACGGTACTCAAGGCAGCCTTCAGAATGTTGATGGCTGCGTTATAGTCTCGGTCTAACTCACACCCACACTGACAAACATGGGTTCGAGTCGAGAGACTTTTCTTGACAACCGTGCCGCAGCTCGAGCATTTTTGAGAGGTATAAGCAGGGTTTACCGCTACGGTAATCTTGCCAAATTTTACCCCAAAATACTCCAACCATTTCCTGAACTGATACCAAAGAGCATCGTGAATGGACTTGGCAAGACAGTGGTTTCTCACAATATTCTTAATCCTCAAATCTTCGTAGGCCACCATCGAAGCTTGACGAGCCGTGCTGTTGAGTTCTCGAGCCCAGTCATACTCTCGAGCGAGGACTCGACAGTATTTGTTAAGGTCGTATTTGTTAACACCTCGGTTGTCCATCCAATAGCGTAGTGCTTTGTTACGAACGAATTGTGCGGTTCGTCACGCTTCGTCAATCGCTGCGTATTGGTGGGACTTCCCTTTAACTTTGAACTCGAGAACAAGCATGGCTCGAACAGACTGTTATGGTGTTTACGATAGCACAAAATGCTTGGCTAAGTGAAAGCCGCCCTAGAAGGGCGGGGTTTTAGACCCATGATTTTTGATAAAAATTTAGGATATTAACTCATTTTCTTAAAGCATTAGCGATCGCCCCTTCTAATTCGCTTTGGGAGAGGCTAGTCACAAAAAAGACTTCCTGAACGGTTTTTCCCGCCCTAGCCAACACCTTAAAGCCGCCACGAATAGGAACAGATACTCTTAACTTCATGTGCGGACAATGAGCCTTAGCCCTAGTGATTACTCCTGGGGTAATCGTATGGATTCCCTGATACTTGGTTAATCTATCTAAAACAGGGATCAAGCCCTGAAGGTGGGTAGAGTGGTTCCAAACCAACCGCCCTGAGTTTTTATTATTCATGATTTTTGTGAAAACGCTACTACATCATTCTAAAAAAAAAGTAGGGACAATTCACCAATTATCCCTACATATATTATCGATGCAATAACAATAGGCTTAAAAACCTACGCCTAGCAATTAGTCAGCGGCTTGGGGAAGCAGTTCCCGTTTCTCGCCTTGTAAGACTTGAACTTGACCGTCTTCATTGACATCAACGATCGCCGTATCGCCTTCTTTGACACGACCAGAGAGGATTTCCTCAGCGAGGCTATCTTCCAGCAAACGCATAATGGCGCGACGCAGGGGACGCGCACCGTAGCTGGGGTTATAACCTTCTTCTACCAGTCTTTCTTTAAAGCGATCGGTAATTTCCAGGCGAATGCCTTTTTCCGTCAGGCGACCGAACACCTCGTTAAGCATAATTACCGCGATTTCCTTGACCTCATCTTTATTGAGTTGACGGAAGACGATAATCTCATCCAGACGGTTGAGGAACTCCGGACGGAAGTATTGCTTGAGTTCTTCATTAACCAGGTTGCGAATGCGGTTATATTGAGCATCAGCTTGATTTTCTTCAAACTCGAACCCAAGACCGCCGCCACCTTTTTCGATCACCTTAGATCCAATGTTGGAAGTCATGATGATCAGGGTGTTTTTAAAGTCAACGGTGCGACCTTTAGCATCGGTCAAGCGCCCATCTTCCAAAATCTGCAATAACATATTGAAGACATCGGGGTGAGCTTTTTCGATTTCGTCGAACAGCACCACGGTATAAGGACGACGGCGCACCGCTTCGGTGAGTTGTCCACCTTCGTTGTAACCCACATAGCCGGGAGGGGAACCGATGAGTTTAGAAACGGTGTGCCGCTCCATAAATTCCGACATATCCAGGCGGATCATGGCTTCTTCTGAGCCGAAGAAGTAGGCGGCGAGGGATTTAGTCAACTCGGTTTTACCTACCCCTGTTGGTCCAGAGAAGATGAAACTAGCGATGGGTCGGTTGGGGTTCTTGAGTCCGACACGGGCGCGACGGATAGCGCGAGAAACGGCTTTGACAGCCTCTTCCTGACCAATAAGACGCTGGTGGAGGGTGTCTTCCATGTGCAGGAGTTTCTCGGACTCGGACTCGGTGAGTTTGTTAACGGGAATCCCGGTCCAACTGGCGACGATTTGGGCGATATCCTCTTCTGTTACCATGGGGGAATCGTCCTCGTCGGTGCGAGTTTCGGATTTTTTGTTTTGAGCGATCGCCCGAATTTGGGACTTAATTTCCATTTCGCGATCGCGCAATTCTCCGGCTCGGTCAAAGTCCTGGGAGCGCACCGCGTCATCTTTCTCTTTGAGGACTTGTCGCAATTCCTTGTCGAGTTCCTTGGCGGCTGGGGGAAGCTGGGAGTTAATCAGGCGCACCCGCGATCCGGCTTCATCAATCAAATCGATCGCCTTATCGGGGAGATAGCGATCGCTAATATAGCGATCGGACAATTTCGCTGCCGCTTCGATAGCTTCATCAATGATTTTCAGCTTGTGGTGCTGCTCATAGCGTTCCCGCAGTCCATAGAGAATCTCAATGGTTTCGGGTACCGAAGGCTCACCCACCATCACGGGTTGGAACCGACGTTCCAGGGCGGCATCCCGTTCAATATGCTTGCGGTACTCATCGAGGGTAGTAGCACCGATACACTGCAACTCACCCCGCGCCAAAGCTGGCTTGAGGATATTAGCTGCATCGATAGCCCCTTCCGCAGCACCTGCACCAATGAGGGTGTGAACCTCATCAATTACCAGGATGACATTACCGCAAGAGCGGATTTCATCCATAATCTTTTTGAGTCTTTCCTCAAACTCACCCCGATACTTAGTACCAGCCACCAAGAGGCCGATATCGAGGGTAACAACTCGTTTATCTTCCAGGATATCGGGAATGTCATTTTGAGCAATGCGCTGGGCGAGACCTTCGGCGATCGCGGTTTTACCGACACCGGGTTCTCCAATTAGCACCGGATTATTTTTAGTACGACGACCCAAAATTTGGATCACCCGCTCAATTTCCTTTTGTCGTCCCACTACCGGGTCAAGTTTGCCCTCGGAGGCCATTTGGGTCAAATTCGAGCCAAACTCATCGAGGGTTGGGGTCTTAGTGCGACCACTACTGCCCCCGGCGGCGACTTCGGCGGTTTCACCCAACATCCGAATTACCTGGGTGCGAACCTTCGACAGGTCAACCCCCAAATTTTCCAGGACACGAGCGGCTACTCCTTCTCCTTCTCGGATCAGACCCAGAAGCAAATGTTCTGTCCCGATATAATTATGTCCGAGTTGACGAGCCTCTTCTAAGGAGAGTTCTAAAACCCTTTTGGCGCGCGGAGTGAAAGGAATTTCAACGGCGACAAACCCGGAGCCGCGGCCGATGATTTTTTCGACCTCGATCCGAGCATCTTTGAGGTTGACCCCCATCGATTTCAGGACTTTGGCTGCTACGCCAGTCCCTTCGCCAATCAGACCCAGGAGGATCTGTTCTGTTCCTACGAAGTTATGTCCCAGGCGGCGTGCTTCCTCCTGGGCTAACATGATCACCTTAATGGCTTTTTCTGTGAAGCGTTCAAACATGGCTAGTTTTTATCACCTGCTGCTGGCTCGTATGCTAATTTTAGCGTGATATTTTCAATGATCGGGTAAAACTATGCTGAAAGTTGCTCAACAAGTTTCACTTATGGGATTGACTCATTTTTAATTGTATCTAGGGGATCAGGTATTTGGGTTGGCGATCGGCTCATCTTTGGCTATTGAGTAGTCCCCAATGGCTACAGAATCTGCCGAATAGGGACAAGGTACCCGAAATCGAATCAGTGATTCTGTATCGTGGTTGTCTGTCTCTGATCCCGGATTCTAGCACAATCTCAAATAAGACTTGGGAGACCAGAAAGCCAAAGTATTAGGGCATCTTCTCCGGTGTCGGCATAGTATTTGTTGCGCCTTCCCGCGATTTGGAAGCCGAATTTTTGATATAGAGATAGGGCGATATCATTGGAAGCCTTAACTTCTAAGGTCGCATGGGATAATCCTCGCTGTTGGGCGAGTTGCAGTAAAGCCCGCAGTAAATTTGACCCTAGACCTAAGCGCCGATAATCGGGATGAATGGCTAGTAAAGTGATATGGGCTTCGTCTACAATAGCCCAGAGACAACCGATGCCTATGACGGGTGGGGGTGGCGTTTGGGGGACTTCTACGGAAATTGTCTGTAAACCGGACAAGGGTTGTCCGTAGGTTGGATGTGTCCAGATGACCAGATCGCTATTGGCGCTATTTAATTCCCTTTGATATCCAGATTGATTCCATAATCCACCTAAGCAGAGGCGATCGAGTTCTACTACTGCGGGTAATAAGTCGGGGGTGAGAAGTTTGAGTTGTAGGATGGTCACAGAGGCTGGGGTGAAAGCTAATAGATAGATTAAGATTAACAATGGTGACAGAAATTTGGTACGATCGCAGATAGACGCGCCGATAAATAAACTAACTATTGATACTAAAACTGTGGAAAATTCTGGACTTCAGTACCTACTCAACTCGGAAAAAGGCACAACCTCGATATCGCCTAACCAACAACTGTTACCCCTCACGGCTACGGTCAACCACCAAGATCACCTAGAAATTGGCGGTTGTGATGTGGCGGAAATGGTCAGTCAGTTTGGTTCCCCTCTGTATATATTAGACGAAGTGACGGTCCGTACTGCTTGCCGTCAATATCGGGAGGCTTGGGAAAAATACTACCCGGGAGAATCGCTGATTCTTTATGCTTCTAAGGCATGGAATTGTTTAGCGGTTTGTGCAATAGTTGCCTCGGAAGGTTTGGGGACTGATGTGGTTTCCGGTGGGGAACTATACACGGCGAACATGGCAGGGGTGAGTCCCGATAAGATTTACCTACATGGTAACAACAAATCGCGATCAGAACTGGAGTTAGCCATTAGCACTGGCTGTACTGTGGTGGCTGACAACTGGCTAGACCTGACCAACCTGGTGGAGTTGGCAGATCAAATGTCGGTAACATCTCCCGTGCGGGTGATGATCAGATTTACGCCGGGTATTGAGTGCCACACCCATGAGTATATTCGGACGGGACATCTTGATAGTAAATTCGGGTTTGATCCTAATCAACTCGATGAGGTGTTTAAATTTGTCAGTAGCAATCCATCCCTATGCTGCGAGGGAATTCACGCTCATATTGGCTCTCAGATTTTTGAACTGCAACCCCATCAAGACTTGGCTGGGGTGCTAATGGATGCGGTCACTAAAGGCAGTCAGTATGGTTTAAATATTACGGAAGTTAATGTGGGGGGAGGTTTAGGGATTCGGTATACAGAAGATGATGACCCCCCCAGTATTGAAAGTTGGGTGAGTGCGATCGCCTCATCGGTCGTCGCCGCCTGTGAACAACGCCAGATCCCTTTACCTAAGCTGTTGTGTGAGCCAGGGCGATCGATTATTGGTCCGGCGGCGATCACTGCTTACACGATTGGTTCGCGCAAAGAGATTCCAGATATGCGAACTTATATAGCAGTGGATGGGGGAATGTCAGATAATCCCCGTCCGATTACTTATCAATCTGTCTACAGAGTGGTAATTGCTAATCGGATGTCCGCACCATTAACCGAAACCATAACAGTAGCTGGCAAACATTGCGAATCTGGGGACATCTTAATCCAACAAGCCCATCTCCCCGGAGATTGTCAAACTGGTGATATCTTGGTGGTAATGGCAACGGGAGCCTACAATTATAGTATGGCTTCTAACTATAATCGTCTGCCTCGTCCGGCAGCGGTTCTGGTGAATGAGGGAATAAGTACGATCATTATTCAACGGGAGACCTATTCAGATCTGATTCGTCAGGATCGTTTACCCGAAAGGCTTGGCGATCGCCCTTGATGCCTTAATTAATAAGGATAGTGGGGTTAGACATCGCCCCACTGTACTTCTCTCCCCATTTGAGGATGAGGAAACGAGTTGCCAGCAATATAGATAATTGATTAATTATCGATAAGTTAGGAGTTCGGGAAGATGTCAATAGTTTTAACCTCATATCGCGTTCAATGAGTTCGGGTCAAAGTCAAGACCCTGCCTGGCTTGAGTCCTGGTTGGTTAACAGCATCGATATTGGACTGGTTTTTGCCGTCGCCTATATCGTCCTTGTGATTATTGGAGAGCGTCGAACCTTGTGGATGGTTCGAGGTTTCATTGTGTTAATGTTGGCAACAGCCATCAGTAATTGGGCTAATCTGAGACTGCTTTATATTGCCCTGAATAGTTTGGTAACTGGTTCTGCAGTGGCTATGGCTGTGATTTTGCAGTCAGAGTTTAGACAATTTCTGGAAAAATTAGGGCGCGGGGAGGTGCTACAGCTTTTTGCTGCCAGCCGAAAAGCTATCCCTGAACCGGACGGAGTGATTGATCAAATTGTCGAGGCGGTGAAAGAACTTTCCCAGAACCGTACTGGGGCCTTAATTGTCATTGAAACAGGCAGTCCCATTGATGAGCGTGATTTTTCGGTTCCGGGTGTGCGTTTAAATGCGGAAGTATCGAGGGAACTGCTACAGACGATTTTTCAACCTAAAACCCTACTCCATGATGGTGCGGTGTTGATTAGAGCCTCTAGGGTGGCTGCTGCCGGGGTGATTTTACCCCTATCTGAACGGATAGCCTCGCGACAGTTGGGAACCCGCCATCGAGCAGCTATGGGCATTACAGAAAGGGTTGCTAAGTGTGTGTGTATTGTGGTTTCCGAGGAAACTGGGTCAATTTCTCTGGCTGATAAGGGTGTACTGAACCGACCCCTAACCAGTAGTAAACTCAAGGAGTTATTAGAAGCTCGGTCTTTTATAGCGGGGGATGATAAAACTAAGCCTCCTATTTCCATAGATACCCTTAAACGGCGGATAGGATTAAAGAGGTTGTCGTTCATTTCCAAGGTGTTCCGTTTTCGTTCGTCAGCTTCTCGGGAGAAAAAATGAATCGAAAGCCAAGGGTTATACATGAGTTACCTGCTGACCTTGACCGAAATCGCCTCCCAAACCATGTCGCGGTGATCATGGATGGTAATGGTCGCTGGGCGAAACGTCGGGGACTACCACGCACTATGGGGCATCGGCGAGGGATTGATGCTCTCAAGAATTTACTCCGTTACTGTCGTGATTGGGGAATTAATGCTTTAACGGTTTATGCGTTTTCCACCGAAAATTGGGGGCGACCCCTAGAAGAAGTAGATTTTTTGATGGCTTTGTTTGAGCGGGTTCTCATGCGGGAACTTGAGGAGATGATGGAGGAGGAGGTTAGGATTAGGTTTGTGGGTAATTTGCATCGGCTTCCTGCTTCTCTGAGGGAGTGCATTGAGAAGTCAATGGAGACTACCCGCAATAATGAGGGGATTTTGTTTACTGTGGCTACTAATTACGGGGGACGGGAGGAGATTGTTAGGGCTTGTCAGGCGATCGCCAATCAGGTTAAACAGGGTACTCTCGAACCGGAAGCCATTGATGGGGCTTTATTTGAAAAGTATTTGTATACAGCCGGAACTTGTGACCCGGATTTATTGATTCGCACCAGTGGGGAATTACGGATTAGTAATTTTTTGCTCTGGCAAATTGCCTATGCTGAGATTTATGTGACTGACACTCTCTGGCCGGATTTTAACAGCCATGAGTTTCACCTGGCCCTGTGTTCTTATCAGCAGCGAGAGCGTCGATTTGGTAAGGTGGGTACTCGTGATTGAATTAGGGACCGGAAAAAACCGCTTGTTCGATATCTTGACGACTGAGGGAGTATTTAAAGGAGCGTTGAATATCTTGGCCGTCTGTACCTGCGCCAATGTAACGTACTGTTATTTGGTCAATATCCAACCATAGGTCGGCTTTCCAGGTGGGCTTTTCTACTTGCCAACAATGGAGTTCCTGGAGGTCTTGTTCACCGCCCAGGGAGCGTAACCAGTCTTCTATTTCTGGTAGGGGATGGTTATATAGGGGGGTATTGGGACTTGGTAAGGTCATAATTGATTGCTGTTGAAAATTTTTCTAGGGGCTCGCTTAAAGGGTTATATCTGAACGAAACAGGGCGATCGCTATTGCTAATCCTAAACAGCTTATCAAACTGACTGCCATCATTAACAGAGCAAATAGTTCTCCGGGGGATAAAGGCCGATTTTCAGCGGCGATCGCTTCTGTGGCGCTGGAATGCCTCGATTTTGGGGGTCTCGAATGGTTCCGATAATTAATCTCCGTGGGGGGAGTGATCACCCTGTTTGTACTAATGGTTTGATCATACATTTGACGGCGATCGGGATTACTCAGAATGCTATATGCTTCATTCAACTTTTGGAATTTAGCTTTAGCATCATCTTCTGATAAATCTGTTGTATCTGGATGATAGCGTTTACTCAGTTCTCGGTAAGCCCGCCGAATTTCCATAGACGATGCCGAGGGATGCAAGCCCAACAGGGTATAATGAGTCGGTTGGATACTGCCCGGCCATGGTTTGGGGCCGCTGCGATGATATCTCTGTGATCTGGCTTGTTTATTAGTCACGGGTATACCCTCCTATCTTCCCTAGGGCGCAGTTGCTGCACGTTGTTCGGCTATCCGCTGATTCTCAGCATACTGGCTAACCCTCTCTTGAGCAGCCTGATAGTTTTCGCTGTCCTGTGGAACCTGGCTCATGAGTTCACTGGCTTTTTGCCACTCACTGGCTACCGCATTCCATTCAGCTTGAGATTGGGCGCTCTGGCCTAGGGTCGCCGCATTCATGGCCGCATTAATGCCTTCACGCCAAGGGTCAGTCGCCACCGTGGGGGTAGCTGCGGGTTCGGCCGTTTGGGGAGTTTCTGGGTCGGCTGGGTCGGCCGCTTGGGGAGTTTCTGGGTCGGCTGGGTCGGCTGGTTCGGCTGGTTCGGCTGGTTCGGTTGGGTCGGCGGTGATTTCTGAACTACCACCGGGGAGGAAGGGTAGAGGGAAGATACCAGCAAAATGCAATCCTGCCAAAGCAGCGATCGCCACCAATAATATAATCGGAATCAGTAACAGGACTTTATTACTTTTCGGCTGAGAAGGTTGTACTTCTTGGGTTTTGTCCTCATCATCCTCATCAGGATCATCATCTTCTTCTGGAATGTAGCGATACTCGTCATCATCGTCAATTTCTTGGTCAGGGTCGATGTCGTCAGGGTCGATGTCATCATCATCGACAACATAATCATCAATATGATCATCCTGATCGAGGAGGGTATCTTGTTCGCTGAAATCGTCCTCGATATCAACCACATCAGGGGGAATCATATCATCTTCCGGGTCGATCGCCGTTTGCGGTGGCTCCTTCAAAACGATCTCTTCTTCCCAAGCCGGATCATCCCCCAATTGTCGTCCATAGATTTTGACAGTATAGATAGAGGGGACATCTAACTTAGTCATCCCATTGCGAACAAAATTCACCAATGATTGTTGATTGTTAGGAACCGCATCCCCTTCTAGCATGATGTGTAGGGAGTTATCTTCCCCACAGACATCGGCATTAATGTTTTTAGCTTTTAGGGAATTGTTAATCACATTGGCAATCGCCTGGGGATCGCCCTGCTTGGCTAGTTCCATTTGGCTTTGGTTTGGCATGGCTAACCCTCACGAGAACCTTGGGGGAAAATTTTCGGTGATACCTGCGACATGACACAGATCAAAAACGGGGGGGGGTCGGGATTGGGGCTTTTAACCTGCCCTTACACCGGATATTACCCGGGTGTAAAGATACCAGACCCAGACTGAAACGGCGAACTGTGCCACTCCATGATAATGTATCATACACTAACGGTGAAATAAGCGACAAAGTTCGATTATCTGTGTTTGTAGTGTTGACTGTTCATCTGCGCCACGTTTAAGGCTAATTTCCAATTGCAGCAATTTGGGTAAGGTTTGTTGAAGTTGCTGTAAGGAAAGGGGTTGCACTTCTTTTTTAAGGAAGTATATGCGCTTGGGGTTCCCGACTTCGGCTAGGCGGGCGATTTCTTGATCATCTCTGGTTCCGGTTTCGATCATCAATTTGACCCATAGCCAGGTGCGGAATTGTCCGACTAGGGTAGCTAGGATTTTGAGGGCGGGTTCATTGTGGGCGATTAAATCGGCAATTAACCCTAGGGCTTGGCTAGTTTTGCCTTCTCTAATGGCGATCGCCAGTTTTAGACTATTCTGAGTATTGCTGTGGATTAGGGGAGTAATAGTTTTGATGTCTAGGGGACGGTCTATGGTATCAGCATATAGTTTGAGTTTTTCCATTTCGCCATAGAGTTGGCGGGTATCATTTCCGACCGCTTCGGCTAAAAATTCCACTGATTCTGGTTTAAGTTTGACTCCCAGTTGTTGGGCTACTTCTCGGACCCGCTGTTCCAATTGGTCAGTTTTCCAGGGTGGTATTGCCGAAAAATCCTTAACTTGGGCATATTTTTGTAGGAGTTTGGTGGATTTGAGGCGGCCATCGGGTTTATTGGGGCTGCTAAATAATAAGGTGGTGGTTTCGGGAATAGCGGGTAAGGTTCGGTCTAACTCCTGTAGAATTTCTGGAGAACAATGCTGAGTCAGGGGTGTATTAACTAGCCATACCAAACGATGTCCCAAGCCGAATGGTGGAGTCATAGCTTGATTTAGTCCAGAAATGACCGAATCTGGTGTATCGGGCAGAATTTTGTCAAAATTGAAACTAGACCAATTGGGATCAACGACAGATTCCCGCAAGGTGTCTACTGCTTTGCTCAGGGAGAAGTCGTCGTCCCCCCAGTACAGGTAAATTGGCATAACAAATTGTCTTTTAATAACGAGGAAAACAGAGTTGGACGATAACTATCAAACCTATGTCAATCGTGTGGCCAGGATGACTTTAGGGCCGGCTTATCTATCACAACTGGAACACATTCAGGAATCCCCTAAGTTTACCCTTGATGCTCAAGGTCAGAGGAAGCCGGTTCCTTTTCCTGGTTACAGTGTGATTACACCTCCGGCGGGGGAAGATGTTGATAATGCCGATTTTTATCAAAATTTGACGGATTGTCAACAGCAACTGGCACAAATTTTAGACCCTGATTTTTTTGTGAAGATTCCCCCAGATAGCCTTCATTTTACTTTGGCTGATTTGATTTGGGATGATTTATATCGAGAGGCTTCTCGGGAAATACCAGATTTTGAAAGTAAAGTTCAAGAGGCGATCGCCGAATCTTTTACCATTTTTGAATCTCAGAAAATCTCCAAGCCTTTTGCTTGGCAGGTTTTGGGTTTGATGGTAATGACTAGAGCGATCGTTGTTTGTCTGGTTCCTAGGGATGAGGAGGCTTATAATTTGTTGATTCAATTCCGCAGGTCTATTTATCAGAACCCTAATTTAATGGCTTTGGGAATTGAGCAGCAATATCACTTGGTGGCTCATGTAACTTTGGGTTATTTTGGCTCTATCCCTAATGATTTAGACCGAGAAACTTTGAGTCAACAACTTTTTGAATTTAACCATCAATGGCTGGATAATTCCCAAGAAATCTTCATCAAAAAAGCCGATTTTAGGAAGTTTGAAGACATGATGGCTTATCAACGAGAACCTCACTGGCCAAGGTTTATTTTTTAAGATTTTCGGAGTGCGTCATATCCAGTTACTTTTTGAATCTCAATTAGAGCAAAATTGGCTAATGACGCACTAACCAATTATCCCATTTAAGAGAACCCTATTTAGTGGGTTATCTACCCATAAACCTTATTCCTAAACAGTTAACAATTCCTCAACTGGGAACTGGCAAATTTTACCGAAAATAGATAATTGACAATAAATATTATTGGCATTGGCTTAGATGGATTGGCGGGACTGTCGGAGTCTGTGCGCCAGGTAGTTAAACGGGGTAATCTGTTAGTCGGTAACTCTCGTAATTTGGGTTATTTTAGCCATGAGACTATTCCGAAATTGCTGCTAAATGACCTGGTGGAAACCCTGTCGGAACTCAAACAATGGCTAACCAATTGGGAAAGAAATTATCAGACCAACCCAGAAGTGATATTTTTAGTATCTGGCGACCCGTTATTATTTGATATCGGGGGAGTATTAGCAGCTCAATTTCCGCCAGATCAGTTAATTTTTCATCCCCATATTAGTTCAATGCAGTTGGCTTTTAATCGCCTGCAAATTCCTTGGGAAGATGCGAGATTAATTACCCTTAATAATCAGTCAGTAGATAGTTTAACTCAGGCTTTAAAAGACGGGGTGACAAAGATAGGCATTTTCACAAGTGTAGATTATCCCCCTCAAGCGATCGCCCAATTAATCTTATCCCTAGATTTACCCAGAGTTTATCAATTCTGGGTTGCCGAAAATTTAGGGGGCGAAAATGAGCGAGTACAACCCTATCCGGTAGACCGGATAAATAACTATCAATTTTCACCCTTAAACCTGGTTATATTATTACCCGATTTACCAGAGGTTATAAATGAGGTCAATTTAGCGAATATTCCCAGCTTAGGAATCCCAGATAACCTATTTTTTGGTAATACCAACGAACCCGAATTAAGCACCCCACGGGAACTGCGTATATTAGCATTAGGCGAACTAGGGTTACAGCCAAATCAAGTCATTTGGGATATGCAAGCCAGTCCGGGTTCAGTGTCAGTAGAAATGGCGAGATTATTTCCCAACTCCACAATTTACGCCATCGAAAAAACGGCATCTGGAACGTCTTTAATAGAGCAGAATTGTCGCCGATTTCAGATAAAAAATGTCATATCAATCAATGGGGAAGTCCCCGCCATATTGCATCATTTAAGAACCCCCGATCGCATTTTTATGGGAAATAGTGACAACAATTTACCGGAGATTTTAGGAACCTGTAGCATTCGACTTTCTCCGGGAGGTAGGATAGTGGTAGTCCTGAGAACTTTAGAACATCTAAATTTAGCCTTAGAGTGGGTCAAATACAAGATCCAATCTGAAAAAAGCTGGAATTATCATCTTTTACAAGTGCAGATTTCCCGTTCATTTTCCATCGGTAATTTGACCAAATTTGCGCCGGTAAATCCCGTCACAATTTTAACTATTGAGCATCAGAGTTTATTTAATTAACTCACCGGAATTAATCTAGGCACATTATAGACAGCCTGATGATTAACAAACTCCCCAAAATTTGTTATAGTTACTTAATACTGTTCACAAGTCAGCCATGTTGAATTTACCAGTTGACCAAATTTTTAATGTCGCCAACATATTTGTACTTCCTTTTTGGAGTCTAATGGTGTTTCTTCCCAATTGGGGAGTTACCCGAAAAGTGATGGAATCATATATTCCCTTTATCCTGTTGGCGTTAACATATCTGTATCTGTTTGCGGGTAGCATAAACCCCGAAAGTGCGGCGGCTTTATCTAACCCCCAATTAGCAGATATCGCTAAGTTTTTCGGAGATGAAACGATCGCAGCCGCAGGGTGGGTTCACTTTTTAATCTTAGATCTGTTTGTGGGACGTTGGATATATTGGGAAGGACAAAAAACCGGAGTTTGGACAATTCATTCTCTGATTTTATGTTTATTTGCGGGTCCCATGGGTTTACTTTCCCACATTATTACTGCTGCTGTAACTCGCCAATTTTTCGCGGGTGGCGGGTCAGAAACTACCACAGATCCATCTGTGAGTTAATCAGAAGTTGGGGTAATTTTTAGTTATTACTCGGTTAAGGTTCAGGCTACCTTCAGATTGATGAGTTTATCATATTCTGAGGGTAGCAAATTGATGTGATTGAATTAGGTAAAAAATTATGGCTGTGGATTATGATATTATCGTAATTGGTGGGGGTTCCGGGGGTTTGGTTGTGGCTAGTGCCGCCGCCCAATTAAAGGCTAAAGTGGCCCTAGTGGAACGCGATCGCTTAGGGGGTGATTGTCTCTGGTTTGGTTGTGTTCCTAGCAAGTCTTTCATCCATGCTTCTCGCATGGCTTATCAAGTCAAAAATGCGGCTAGATTTGGTGTACATACAACCTCACCAACGATTAATTTTGCGGAAGCGATCGCTCATGTTCAACAAGTCATTAAAAATATAGAACCCCATGACTCCCCAGAACGTTTTGAGGGATTAGGAGTTGAGGTGATTTTTGGGGATGGTCAATTTATTGATTATCAAACCTTTGCAGTCAATGGGAAACAGTTAAAAGCTAGGGCGTTTGTGATTGCTACGGGTTCCCGTGCGGCTATTCCCAATATACCAGGTTTAACAGAGGCTGGTTTTCTCACTAATGAGCAGGTATTTTCCTTGGAAAAATGCCCTAAATCTCTTGCTATCATTGGGGCGGGTCCTATTGGTTGTGAGTTAGGACAGGCGTTTTCTCGGTTGGGTTCGGAGGTGACAATTATTTCCAGTCGCGATCATATTTTACCGAAAGAAGACCCGGAAGCAGCTAGGGTAGTTGAACAGCAATTTGAGGCGGAAGGTATCCGAATTTTGCCGAAATCCCGCGCGGAAGCTGTGGAAATTGCACAGGATAAAAAACTGATTAAATCGGGGGATAATACGGTTATTGTTGATGAGATTTTGGTATCTTCAGGGCGATCGCCTAATGTGGAATCCCTGAATTTAGAGGCGGCGGGGGTACTGGTAGATAAAGGGGGAATTAAGGTAAATGAAAAGCTGCAAACTACCAATTCTCGAATTTATGCCTGTGGGGATGTCATTGGGGGTTATCAGTTTACCCATGTGGCGGGTTATGAAGCGATCGTGGTGTTGACTAATGCCCTATTTTTCCCAGTAAGTAAGGTCAATTATCGGGTAATTCCTTGGGCGACATTTACTGACCCAGAATTGGCGCGGGTGGGGTTGACAGAAGCACAGGCGAGGGGTCATTATGGGGATGATGTTTATATTCTTAAACAACAGTTTTCTGATGTGGATCGCGCCCAAGCCGAGGGAGAAACTGCGGGGTTTGGGAAGATTATTGTTCGCGGAAATGGGGAGATTCTTGGGGCTCATATTGTCGGACCTGTGGCGGGGGAATTAATCCATGAGGTGGTTTTGGCAATGGCTAACAATTTGAAGGTTTCGGCGTTAACAGGTATTCACGTTTACCCGACTCTTTCGGAGGTGAATAGTAAGGCGGCTTTATTATTGAAAAAATGGAAATTTGCCGAAAGTAAATGGCAGCAAAGTTTATTAAATAAGTTTTTTAACTGGCGGCGATCGCTACATTAACAGACCTTTAATGGTATCTATGGCAGATATTAGGATGCTAAAAGTTTCAGATTGGGAATCAGAATAGCCAGCAGAAAAATGGCTAATTGCATGGTGACAATACTGGGACCGGATGGCAAATTTAATAATGCTGATAATATCATGCCTAAAACCGCACTAAATCCACCTAAAGCGGATGATACTATTATGTAACTGATAAAATTGCGGGTTAGTAACCTAGCGGCACAGGCGGGAATTACCACAAAAGCACTAATTAGTAATACACCGATCGCCTTTATGGATATTCCGACCAGTAGGGATAATAAGACTATAAAGAAAGTGCGATGGGGTGTGACAGCCACGCCGCGCGCAATCGCTAAAGGTTCGTTTAAGGTTAGTAACATCTGCGATCGCACAGTGAGGGTAATAAATGCAATGCAGATTAATAGTAACAAACCAGACAAGATTAAATCCGATTCCCGAATCCCCAAAATATCGCCAAATAAAATATTATTAATTCCCCCTCGGTAATTGTCTCTAAAACTCAGGATAATAATGCCAATAGCCAGAGATGAAGAGTAAATTATATTTAATAAAGCATCAGTCCAGAGTTGGGTACGTTCCATAAAATAGGTGACACCAAGGGCAAATACTACGGCAAAAGGTAGTATAGCCCAAGACGGATCAAGCCTTAATAATAGGCTAATACTAATGCCTAATAATGCCGAATGTCCGAGAGCATCACTGAAAAATGAAAGCTGCCTTAAAATGGTGAAACTGCCTAACATTCCCCCCATCAACCCGGTGAGAATGCCACCCATGAGGGCTCGCTGCATAAAAGGCAGTTGAAAAAGTTGAATAATACGAGTTAATTCGGCTGGAATTGTCAAGGGTTAATCTCCTTCTATTTGGTCTATTTAGAACATTAATAAAGCCATGAATTGTGGGTGGTTAACCAGTAATTTTATAGGGCGTATTGTTATTACTGATTAATCGTAATTGAGAACTATAAGCGACGGATATATTTTCGGGGGAGAGGATAGTTTCTGGGGTTCCTTCTGATAAGACCATGCGATTTAAACAGAGTACACGATCGCAGTGTTTTCTCACCTGATCGAGGTCGTGGGAAATCTGCAAAATTGCCCAACCTTCTTCTTTTTTGAGTTGATATAATAATTGGTAAAAATCCAACTCTCCCTGAAAATCTAAGCCGGCTAAAGCCTCATCAAGTATTAACAATCGGCGGGGGCGCACCACACAATAAGCTAATAAAACTCGCTTCATTTCACCACCAGAAAGACCGCCAATCAAGTTATGGCGCAGCTTCCAAGCATCCACCTTAATTAAGGCTTGTCTAATAGCCTGATAACGGCTTCTGGAACCCACCCAAGGCAGTTTTAGACCTAATTTATCCCATCCCAAACCGACTAATTCCTCAACGGTAATAGGAATGCGGCGATCGAACATAAAATTTTGGGGTAAATAGGCAATTTCTTGGCGGACATAATTAGGCAAATATCCTGAGCGACTCAAAGACTGTCCTAGGATAAATACATCACCATTTTGGCGCGGTAAAATACCTAAAATTGACTGAATTAATGTACTTTTCCCAGCCCCATTAGGTCCAATAATCGCCATATCGGTTCCTTCTTCTAAGTTAAAAGAAACATTGTCAACAGCCAAATAGGTATCATGATAAACTGTTAATCTATCCACCATTAACACGGGATTTTTCAATTTTATTCTCCTTTAAGAGGGTGCAATTTAATGATGATTTTCCAGGGTAAATACCCCGGAAATATCAGAGGGAATAACCTAGAAGCGTAAGCCGACAGGTTGGGGGATAACTGCGACAGATTTAGGGGTTGATAAAGGTAGCCATGACTGTGTTTGTCCGCCGAAAGCATCTAATAAATTTTGAGCATTTTCCCGCATAACACGCAGGTAATATTCGGGTTCAATGGATTCAGGTCCTCCGGTTTCCATAGGGTTAAATACACCGACACTAATTCCCATATCTCGGGCGATCGTAGAAAACATATCCTGATCTACTTGGGGTTCAGTGAGGATAGTTTGTAGTCCTGATTCGGCAACGGTATTCATAACTCTTTGCACATCTTGGGGGGATGGATTTTGTTCGGGGATACCCACAAAAGATTCAACTTGAAGGTTGTAGCTTTCGGCAAAGTAGGGGGCAAAATCATGGAATACTACAAAAGTTTGTCCAGAAAAAGGTGCTAGTTTTTGGGTAATCTCAGCATCAAGTTGTTGCAGTTTTTCGATAAATGCAGCCGCATTGGCTGTGTATTTTTCGGCCCCTTCTGGGTCAGCGGCTATTAAGCCATCTCGAATATTTTGGACTTGTTGAATTGCGCGTTTAGGGTCTAGCCAAATATGGGGGTTAAATTCTCCATGATGGTGATGATGGTGATGATCATGTCCGTGACCGTGATCATGTCCGTGACCGTGACCGTGATCATGTCCGTGACCGTGACCGTGACCGTGACCGTGACCGTGACCGTGATCATGATCTTCATTAGCAACGGTAGGGATGCCTTTACTAGAGTCAATAATTACTAGGTTATCATTGCGGGCATTCTCAATCAAACTATCTAGGAAAAACTCCATTTCGAGGCCGTTTTTCACCAAGACATCAGCGTTGACGATCGCCTGTATATCTCCTGGTCTCGCCTGAAAATCATGGGGTCCGACATTAGTCGGCATTAGTTGCACTACTGTGGCGCGATCGCCTACCACAGCCCTGGTAAACTGTGTCATGGGTGTGAATGTGGTCACCACCTGTAACTGTGCTTCTGTGGCTACAGTTGTAGCTTGAGTCTCTGGTGTTTCTGTCTCGCTAGTGGTAGCTGTAGGGCCACAACCCCCTAAACCTAGGGCGACTGTGGAAGCGACCAATACTGTTAAACGTCCAAATAATCGAGATCCGGAAATCATCAAAACCTCCTACTAACTGCTGATCATGCTTTTCACTCCACGGGAATAATGGCTTTTGATTTGGGTGTGGGACTCCGTGGGTGAGAATGATTATCATTGTAGAGAATTTTAGCACCAAGTTAGCGCGACAATAGTTGAAAAATGATTAAAAATCTCAGCCTAGGGTCTGGGGGACGATTAACCTGCTGTAGCTGGAGAAAAATAATTAATTTGCTGTGGAATGCTATATAATGTGTAAACTGTGGTATAATTCCATAGGAAGTTTGACGAAAAACTTGGGGCTGTAATTATGGCTGCTGCCATCACTTTTGCACTTGGAAATTTAGCTAATCATGGCGTTTATGTAGGGTTTATGGGGAGAGATGCCATAGACATCTACACCTTTAATCATCCGGTTAAGGGATGGTTAAACTGTTCTGTGGAAGGCTTTAGTGCTGGGGTGGAGTTGCGACTAAAAACGGCTAGGGGTCGCCTAGTAAGTCGCCAATTAGTGCAGCCTAATGAGGGGTCGGCGATCGCCTTTAATTTACCCGCAGGTGTTTATGTCCTAGAAATAGCGGCACTCTATGGAAACACTACCTATCAATTAACTCTACAACAGGAACGCGACCTAGCAGCCACTGAGACAATTATTATTAATCAATATTCAACCTGTCCCACCGGCAATAGACGGCTAAAAGTCAGCCGAAAATCCGATTATATTTCTGTAAAAAATGCGGCTGTTTTTGCGGGTTTATGGATAAGAAAAAAAGCCGGAATTTGGCAGGTGTTGAATGTCAACAAAACGGCTAAGTTACGGGATTATATAAGGTGTAGATTGAGGGGCGATCGCTTATTCGCCTTAGCCAGAGGACACCCCAATTTAACTATCTGGTGTAGGGAATATATCCCCACTGGTTAAAACCCCGGAATGTTCACTGCTAAAACCCGATAAATATTTGTGAAAACTGACCAGGTAAATCCCACAGTAGTCTTGCCTTTTGTTAGATGTGCTTTAGGATGTATACATAGGGAATATCCCCATGTGCATTTCTATGGTTTATCTGAGGAAAATGATTTAGTACCTCATCGTCAACTCAACCCAGCCTTTTATGGTTGTTTAGACTGGCATTCTGCGGTTCACAATCATTGGCTGTTAGTGCGGGTGATGCGGTGTTTTCCGGAAGTGGAATTGAGCGAAGAAGCCAGGGAAAAAGTCAGCCAAAACTTGACCCCAGAAGCGATCGCCCAAGAAGCCGATTATCTGAAAGATAGACCAGAGTTTGAGTGTCCCTATGGTTTAGGGTGGTTATTACAATTAACCGCCGAATTGCGGGGCTGGAATGATAGCCAAGGAAAACAGTGGGGGGAAATACTGCAACCCTTAGAAGAAGTAGCAGTTAATAACCTGCGACAATGGCTGTTAGATTTAGCCTGTCCTAACCGCAGTGGGACCCATATTCAAACCGCCTTTGCTATGGGTTTAATTTGGGATTGGGCGAAAGCTACCGATAATCAAGATCTGGCTGGTTTAGTCAAAGAACGAGCTAAGATGTTTTATCATGGCGATCGCAACTATCCCTTACATATAGAGCCCCTAGGCTGTGATTTCCTCTCTCCGACCTTAGCCGAAGCCGATTTAATGAGGCGTTTTTTAGATGCCGAAAACTTCGCTAATTGGCTGGGGGAATTTCTCCCAAACATCCCAGAAACCCCTGAAATAGACTGGTTATCTCCAGTAATTCCCAGCAACCCCACCGACTATCAACAATCCCATTTTGATGGTCTCAACCTAAGTCGCGCTTGGATGTTAGAGGGAATTATCGCGGGACTTCCCCCTGATGATCCACGCATTAGCAGTTTACAAGCCGTGGCGGCGGTACATCGTCGAGTAGGGTTAGAACCCGTTTCTCTGTGTGATTACGCCGGAAGTCATTGGTTGGGGAGTTTTGCGGTTTATTTATTAACCCAAAGGGGATTAGGATACACTTAGGCTGATGGCGGGTTGTCATTATTGCGAATAACCTGGGAGGCGAGGTAAATTTTTGACCATTCACTGTGTACCCGGGAAACCTTGGTATTGAGGGTTTTGGCGATCGCATCAATAGAATTGTTAGCTTTGAGGAGATCAATAAGCCGACGTTGAGTGGGGGTCAAATCCTGATAGAACTTTTCCCACTGAGAGGGAGTCAGACCGAGGCGATGGTTAACCAGGGAAATTCCCAGCCAGTCCATAACCAATTCTGGGGCGATTTTCACAGCAAAGTTGCGCGTCGCATGATAACCGACCTTTTCCCGCATTCGATATACCTGTTTGATGGGTAGCTGCAACTTTTGGGCGATCGCCTCTTGACTGTAGCCGCGCAGGTATAATTCTAGCCATTGGGCGGCGATCGGATCGACATTTTCCTGCAGATAGGCTTGAAACTGTTTTTGGATGAATACCCGCTGGGCTTTTTGTTCCTCCAAATACTGAGATTCCTGATATTGAGCGATCGCCGAATCATCCAATAGGCTGATCGGTTCATCCTTATCTCCCAACACAATTTCCTCAGAGATCTGTTTAACCCACTCTCCTGTCGGGACCTGAGTCAGTCCCCCTCGTTGGGACCGATAAAGATAGTTAACAAACCGATAGACCAGTAGGGGTTGATTGCGAATGGGACGCAGACAATATTCCTCAACTGTGGTCAATAACAAACTATTACGCAGTCGCGGATCATCGGTACATTGAGCGATCCACTGAATTTGCTGTTTAAGATAGTGATCGCGATCCAACATATTTTGGATCACCTCTTGTAGGACATCCACCACCTGACGTTGGCGATCGCGACTCGTAGCCACCCAGGTTTGAATTTTCTGGCGCAGGATAACCAAACCCCCCAGACGTTGCATCAAATTCCGATAGGCTTGATTTGAGGAAACCCCCCAATAACGTTCTTTCAGAATCCGATAACGAAAATTTAACCCAGCTTCCAAGGCTTGACGGCGATCGGGTTCCAAAGTATCCCAGCGATCGGGATTTTCTCCCAACAGCCAAACCACGACACTTGACCAAGTATCAGGACTAGCTTGAGGATAATCATTCTGTAAGCGGGAAAGCCAATGCTTTTCCAAAGTTTGACAGTATCTCAACAACTTTCACCAAAGCCAACCAAACACCTATGCTACCATTGACAGATAATTAATGCTATAGGATTGTAGTTTCTGTTTATTCATATAATAGGATATTAGCCGTGAATCTAGCTACTGCCAAAAGTCTGTTTAAAGAAACCATCACCGAATGGCAAAAAGACAAAGTTCCTATTCTCGCTGCCGCCCTAGCCTATTATATGGTATTTTCCCTAGCCCCTTTGTTAATGATTGTCATTGCTGTAGCTGGTTCCATTGTCGGGGAAGCCGTAGCCCAAAAAGAAGTTATTGACCAACTAGAAACTTTGATGGGTGAACAAGGAGCCTCAGTTATTGCTAATGCTATCCAATCTCAATTTCAGCCTAGTTCTAGCATAATCACCACCATCATTGGTGTGGTGACTCTCCTATTTGCCGCTACCACAATATTTGCTCAATTAAAAGAATCCCTCAACATCATTTGGCACGTTGAAGTCAGACCCGGGCAAGGAATATGGGAATTTATCCGCAGTCGAATTTTATCCATCATCATGGTTTTAATTGTCGGCTTATTGCTGTTAAGTTCCCTGGCAATTAGCTCATTTTTATCTGGGATGAGTGATTGGTTAGATGAGGTTATATCAATGCCTGGATTTGTGCGATCGCTCATTGATAACGGCGTTTCTTTTATTTTAATTACCATCTTATTTGGTCAAATTTATCGGATTTTACCAGATGTCAAAATTGCCTGGTCAGACGTAGCCGTAGGTTCAGGTATTACCGCGATTTTATTTATTATCGGTCGCACCTTCATTAGCTTTTATTTAGGACGCGCTACTGTGGCTTCCGCTTACGGTGCCGCCAGTTCCTTCGTCGTCCTTCTGTTGTGGATATTCTATTCCTGTCAAATCTTTCTATTAGGGGCAGAACTTACTAAAATATGGTCAAGGAGATATGGGAACCAAATTCGCCCCAGTTCTAACGCCGTTATCACCAAAAATTACCGCCCCTAGCAGTCCCCAAAAACCATTAAACCGCCTCTTCCCCTTTCCCCAGACCTCTCCCAGAGTCAGAGGGGGGGGGAGCGTACCATGATTAAATGTCAAAACAGCCATTTTCCTCTACAATAGGTAAATGCAAATGCTAAGGATGTAAACTCCATGCCTCCCCGTTGGCCCCGTGAACCCGATCGCCAAGATCCCGACTACCGTCGCCTAGACGATCGCATGAATTTCGCCGTCCATGTAGCTATTTTCGCCGCCTGCAACTCAGGACTGTGGTTTTTCAACAACCTATCCCAAGCCTCATGGTCTTGGGCTGTTTGGGTAACAGGTGGTTGGCTGTCAATATTATTAGCGCACATGATCTATATTTTTGCCATTGCTAACTACACCTCCACCAGCGCCACCAAAAACTAACAGAGTAGCAAGTAGGTTGGGAGAGTAGGTTGGGAGAAGCGCAGCGAAACCCAACAGAGCAGTTTGGGAGAGTAGGTTGGGTGAAGCGCAGCGAAACCCAACACCCAAGTAGGTTGGGAGAGTAGAGAGTAGGTTGGGAGAAGCGCAGCGAAACCCAACAGAGCAGGTTGGGAGAGTAGGTTGGGAGAAGCGCAGCGAAACCCAACAGAGCAGGTTGGGAGAGTAG
>NZ_JARPLC010000014.1:0-3992 GCF_032350395.1 Limnospira sp. PMC 289.06 | reverse complement strand
GTTGGGAGAAGTGCAGCGAAACCCAACACCCAAGTAGGTTGGGTGAAGCGTAGCGAAACCCAACACCCAAGTAGGTTGGGAGAGTAGGTTGGGTGAAGCGTAGCGAAACCCAACACCCAAGTAGGTTGGGAGAAGCGTAGCGGAACCCAACAGAGTAGGTTGGGAGAAGCGTAGCGGAACCCAACACCTTTTGCAAATCACCGGAGTTTCCTAAATGTCTAATTCTGGCAATACCCAAGCGATCGAAAAACTCGCCGCCGAAATTGGCGAAAACGTCTATATGGATATCACCAAGTGGAATTTATACCTGGGTGATGCCAATTTACACACCCCCGTTGCCGAAAAACTCTATCCCATATTAGAAGATGGCGCCGACTTAGACGAAGAAATAGTCATTAACATTCTGAAAGATACCCCTGTTAAGTTGGGGGGTGGTAAAACAACCCTTTCCCTGGCGGATCTAATTCCTAACCAGGTAATTGCCGATTTAATGAAGGTTTTGGAAGAGTTTAAAAAAGATATGTAAATGGCGACTAGGTGCGTCCGACCAACTGACGCACCTGCTCTGCTATATATAGGTGTGTCAGATGACTAAGATTAGAAATTGGCAATTATTATTAATTAGTCTGACTGCCTCAAGTTTAGGTATTCTAGCGGTAGTTTTTCCCTGGCTAGGGTGGGCGATCGCCACAGAGGCAATCACCGTAAGTAGTGCTAATACGAATGAACTAACAGCCACAGAAGTTAATGCGATCGCCGCCGAGATCACCGTCCGCATTGAAGGTCCCAAAGGCGGTTCTGGGGTGATTGTCGAAAAACAGGATAACACCTACTATGTGCTAACTAACTGGCACGTAGTCAACCAAATTGGGGACTATGAAATCATCACCCCAGACGGTCGTCGTCACTCAGTCTACTATAGCCTAATTCAACGGATACCCGGACTAGACTTAGCGATCGCCCCCTTCAGTAGCTCCCAACGCTATCAGATCGCAACCATGGCTAACCCTGATAGCGTCAATGTGGGAGATACCGTCCATGTAGCAGGATGGCCGCGATCGGGTAGTAGTTTAGGACAAAGGCTTTTTTTCAGTAGCCAAGGAGAAGTTACCCACCGCCAAAATCGCCAACAGGGTTATAGCCTAGTGTATACCAATCTAGTCCGCAGTGGTATGAGTGGCGGTCCCGTTTTAGACTCTCGCGGTAATCTGATTGGCATTAATGGTATTGTTCAATTTGGGCTAAACCCCGATACCATTGCCGCCGCAGCTATTGAAATTAATCGATTTTGGCAGTGGCGGAAAACAGCAACATTGCCATCTATCCCCACACCGCCTCAGCAGGTCGCTAGAGAGGATATACCCACAGTAGTATCCCCCCCGGAATTGCAGGTTACAGGGGGTGCGAATGGCGCGCCATCGGCTGCTGAGGGAGGATTTGCCATGGCATCCCGGTTTAAACAAACATCAGGACAAATAATGGCGATCGCCACCACAGACTCCCTGGGAATTAGTGGCAATAGCAATGGCACAGTTGACATCTGGAATTTAGCCACAGGGGGATTAAGACAGTCCTTTCGTGCCCATAACAGGGAAGCTACCAGGGTGTTAGTCACTCCTAATGGTCAGCAACTAATCACCGCCGGAGAAGATGGGAACATTAGAATTTGGGATCTGGCGGCGGGTTTACAAGCAGGTAGCTTTTCTCCTGTACAAACCATGACCGGACATCATAGCCCCATATTAGCGATCGCCATTAGTTCCGACGGCAAAACCCTAGCCAGTGGCGGCTGGGACGGTAGCGTTAAATTATGGGATCTGCCAACTGGTTCCCTAAAACAGACCCTAGAGGGACATTCCCAACTCGTCGGAGCGATCGCCATTAGTCCCGATGGTAAAACCTTAGCCACAGGTAGTCGCGATCGTACTATTCGCCTGTGGAACTTAGAAACAGGAGCGCTAAAGCGGACCCTAGAAGGTCACGAACTCTCAGTTTTATCTCTAGCTATCAGTCCAAATGGAGAAATTCTCGCCTCTGGTAGTGCTGATGGGACTATTACCATCTGGAAACTAGACAACGGACAACCGATCCGCCGTCTCAGCGGACATAGAGACGGGGTTTGGTCAGTGGCGATCGCTTCTAATAACCAAACTCTGATCAGTGGGAGTTGGGATAAAACCGTCAAAGTCTGGAATCTTACCAGCGGCACCATAGAAGCCAACCTAGAAGGTCACACCGGCTATGTAACCGCCATTGCTATCAGTTCGGATCAGACCATGATTCTCAGTGGGGACTGGGATGGTGAGGTGAAAGTCTGGAAGCGACCCTAATCCCCCACCTTGGGGGGGGCCTGTTACTATAAAACTCTCAACAAACTGGGAAAGCGATCGACTATATCCAGTTGTTTTAACTCCTCTAGGGCGGCGTGGAAATTACCCTCTCGCACATCATGGGTAACCACTACAATCTCGGCTTGTTTACCGTGGGTGTCAATTTGCACAATTGACTCTATGCTCACCTCATGGTTACCAAAACAGGTTCCCAGCTTTCCAATCACTCCTGGTAGGTCGCGGGTAATAAATCGGGCGTAGAATCGGGTGATTAATTCTTCCATGGGGGCGAGTTCACAGTAATGCTGGTGGCTACAAGTCATCAGAGGATGGGGAGACCCCGCACCCCCCACTCCGCTGCTACTGGTGGTGATAATTCCCGCAATATTGAGAATGTCCGAAACTACCGCGCTGGCCGTCGGTCCCGCTCCCGCTCCCGGTCCGAAAAACATCACTTGTCCGATAGGTTCCCCTTCGATGAAAATGGCATTATTAACCCCGTTAATACTCGCTAGGGGGTGCAGTTGCGGCACTAAGGTAGGATGCACTCGCACCGATATATTGTTGGTCTCAGATTCAGCCCTACGAGAGGCGATCGCTAATAGTTTAATCGTAAAACCTAGGCGATCGGCATAGTCAATATCCGTAGCACTAATTCCCCGAATGCCCTCACAATATACCTGTTCCAGTTTAATCCTTCCCCCAAAGGCTAGGGATGCCAAAATCGCGATTTTATCTGCTGCATCTAACCCATCCACATCAGCCGTCGGGTCTGCTTCCGCATAACCTAGCTCTTGGGCTTGTTGCAGCACTTCGTCAAAGTTCGCCCCCTCTGCCTGCATTCTAGTTAGGATGTAGTTAGTTGTACCGTTGACAATACCCATAACCGTATCAATCCGGTTAGCCCCCAGGCATTTCTTCATAGGTTGAATAACTGGTATCCCCCCACCTACAGCCGCTTCTAGGAGAACATAAACACCTTTTTCGGTTGCTGCTGAGAAGATTTCCGCCCCATAACGGGAGATTACCGCTTTATTAGCCGTAACAATATGTTTACCATGGTCGATCGCCTTGAGGATGAGCGATCGCGCTGGCTCTAGTCCCCCAATTAGTTCTACCACAATATCTATTTCTCGATCGGTGACGATCGCTTCTAAATCTGTGGTTAATAGGTTTTCTGGTAATGCGATCGTCCGGGACTTGGAAAGCGATCGTACCCCCACCCTCACCAATTCTATTTCTTGCAGCAGGGGATGGCGACCAGAGCGATCTAATAAAATTGCCGCAGTTCCCTGACCGACGGTTCCCAATCCCAATAAACCAATTTTGAAAGCCACGATTTCAACCTATCCATCAACACTTCTATCAACCATTTTGACACAAAATAACACCGGAGCCTTTCCGCCGGGTTCTTTATATGGGAGTCCCAAAGCCACGCGCCGGCTACGCCGCAGTCAGATCTAGTGAGGGCGATCGCCACCATTTTAAACTATAATAATCCACATCAACAACCTTTCACATATTGGCTACCTAATGGGAAATACCTAGGGGTAAAGAAACCCAGTTTCTCCCTGGGGGGGGTAAAGAAACCGGGTTTCTAGTCGTAGTCGTAGGTTGGGTAAAGCGAAGCGACACCCAACAAATTCAGGTATACAAATTAGG
>NZ_JARPLC010000013.1:27171-67279 GCF_032350395.1 Limnospira sp. PMC 289.06 | reverse complement strand
TGATTAAGTTGTGCTTATTGACTGAGTAATCAACCTATTGACAGAATTATTTTCCTGTGCTAGGACTAGATTGTGAGTAATATCTGAGTAATTAGGTACGACTATCGGGTTGAGTAATAACCGCTATCGCTGTCAGGATAAGGGTTTATAGTTAACACACTTTGACAGATGCTAATTGCATAGGTAGCCTATAACCCCTATTCTACCGTTACTTAGGTGTTACTCAAAACCATAGCAGGATCCATCAATCTGTAGCCATAAAATAACCCCTAGGGGTTTAATCTAGGGGTGTTAATTTATGAAAGGTTGACGATTAGATTAATCTATCTGATAGATAACTCCAAGGAATAATTTAGCTTCAGAGCTATCAATATCAACCCCTAACGCTGTTAACCGTTCTATGGCTACATCCAATGGTATAGGTAACTTAGAGCATCCTTTGAGAACTTCTAACGTAGCGTCAATGCCTTCTGTTTTATATTTACCTTCATTAACGATTGTGCTATGACCCATAAGTCTAGCTCGTAACTCGATAGGTAGTCCATACTTTTCACCTAACAGGTTGTACAGTCTACGAAAAGCATATTTCTGGGTTACCGGGCATTTCATAGAGGAAATTTTTTGACTAAACATTACGTCAAAGCCTCTAACTATGCTTTTGGGTTTACTGCCTTTTCTAGGGGTATATTGAGGCAATAAAGGTTTTTTCAATTCCAGAAACTCAAACATTTCAGGGCTGGGAACTGGAGCAACAATCCTTCCCCCTGTTTTAATACTCACTTTCCGACCTTCTGCGTCAGTAAAGTAAACATAGTCACCTAGCACCAAGTAATTATCCTGATTATCGGGGTCTGACAGTGCTTTGATAGTGATACCATCATCCGTTACAAATGGCTTAGTTAGATTAACGGCGGCGGCTATCTCAGTAGGTCTTAACCCGTACATTACCGCCATACCAGTCACCCATAACCAGTTATGTCGAGATGATTGATGTTGGTGATTTTTAATAGTATAGGCTTCTTGTTTGGTTTTAAACCACCAATCCTTAAATACATCAACAGCTATCCGTTGTTTCTTTCTGAATTGTGTTTGTTTGGCGTTAATAGGCTCAAGCTGTTTAAGCAAGTGTTCTTTGTTAGGTGATTTCTCAGCTATGGCTTTTAAGATGTAGTAACGTTCCTTGAAGGTTTTGGAGCCTACTAATTGTTCTCCATTCTGCAAGGGAATATATAGCATAGCCTTGAAACTCTCCCAGCTAGGATATTCATCCCAATTAGGAAACAACTTGAAATATGTCCCTTTAGTAGACTCGTAAGATGCTAAGTCGCTAGCGATATCGCGGGAACGTTTCCTTCCTGTGTTGCGGTTGTACCCCGCAAAATACTCATCCTCAATTTGTTTAAAGATGTCCCGGTAGGTTATCAGATTATTCTCAATCTGATTTTTCCCTAGGATGGTTTTATCGTACCAATCCCAAAATTCACTAGCGCTAGTGATAGTCCCTAGGGCTTCTGATACCAGTTTAGCTTTCTTGACTCCATCAATAACCCCTTCTGGAGTACATTCAAGGTTAGCCGTTTTGGGTAGCCGTTTCCCGGTAGATGGTTGCTTAAACTGCAATAGTAGATTGTACCTAGCCCCGGACTTTTGTAGTTTGAGTGTCACTCCTTTGGGACATTCCCCTTTAAAGTCTTGATAGGCTTTCAAGAATCTAGCGTAACTCTCATCATAGTTACCCTTTCCCCCTACTGTAGGGGTATCAGTAGCGTTACTCATTTTTTACTCACTTGTTATCCTGCTATGGTTTTGAGTAACACCTAAGTAACGGTAGAATAGGGGTTATAGGCTACCTATGCAATTAGCATCCAGGTAATATCCCAAGTTATCTGCTATCACCATCCCATCTAAGCCGGCTTCAAACAAAGCCAATAATGGACTATCCGGGGTCATCAGGGGTCCGGTTAACTGACGTTTAACTCGATGAGACGAATAAGCAGCAGATAAAACCTGGATTTGATTGGAGAATATCATAATGGATTAAGTTGACATAGGACTTTTGGGCAGACTCCGCAGTTGCCTGTGCCACTTATAGGGACTAACTAGGAGTCATAGTTTCATGAATTCTCAAATTTTCGGACCCTTAAAAATCACGCGCAAACACGATTATCATTCAATTATGGCTCAAAATATTTCCAGTCGCCATAGGTGGCATAATTTGGATCTATTTTCGGCCCCAAATACAAATAATCCCCATCTTGATACCAAGAGGGGATTAGCAACAATATCTGAGCAACAACCGATAATCTCTGATGCTGTTATCTGGGACAAACAGAAATATTGTTAGCGTTCAGAAGAATTCTGCCAGCAGAACGTTGATTAATTAACACTGGGTTTCCTGTATCAGTTTTAATGATCAGGGGATCAAGTCTCTTACATTCCTGAACCCGTTCGCCCCATTCCTCAACCCGGCGGGTATATTCAGCGCGGACGCGGGGAATATTATCTAGGGTAATGCCGGCAGGAATTGGTGGGAGATTAGGAATAAATACTTCATCGGTGATCACTGCATCACTTCTGATGTTGCGGTTAACTCCTAATTCATACATAATCGGATAGCGGAAAGCAGCCGGGAGAGTCCTCAGAGGATAAGACAAATCGGGCAAGCTGTAGTATCTGGGGGGAGTAACTCTGCCTGTTTGCGGATCTGGTCGCTGGTATCTGATATCAAAATCTGATGGAGTTGTGGGAACTCCAATTTGGGCTAAGGCTTTGACAGGCATGAATGCTGTAATCAGCACACACAGCCCACCTAACAGTTTAGACTTCATTAAACTCATCTCCTCAAAATCACCTAGTGGTTTGCCGAGCCATCCTACAGGCTATTGCCCTAGGATTCCAAATTCCTGAGACTTTTGCCAGAGGTATCTCGGAACTCTAGCAAATTTTACCTCAGATATCAACTGATATTATTACTGGAACCAAACTATTGTCCCGGATATCTATTTATTCAGGATTCCTAACGATCGCATTACCATAGCCAGTAGCCACTATAAGGCCAAATCTGATAAATTGTTTATCCTAACCAAAATCATCACCAAATTATCTGCTCAAGATCCATCTATGACATCCAACAACGACTCGCGCCGCCTCGCCAAATTTAGGGGCTACCGGGAATCTATCACGGTTAAACCCATCACTAGCCTCCAGAGAAAAATCGGCATTTGGGTATGTGGGCTGATTCTCGGATTCGTCCTTAGCCAAACCCACGCCTATTGTGCCGCAGCAGGCGATCGCATAATTTCCGCCATTACCAACCCCCCACAACCGCCACCCACCCCAACCCAGGTAGGGCCGGATTTTGAACTCAGCCAAATTCCCCTACCAAACCCTTTTGAAACCGCCAGCAACAGCCCCCAAGCCAATCAACCCAGCCATCAACGGGAATTTAGGGGAGTATGGGTCGCCTCGGTAGTTAATATTGACTGGCCCTCAGCTTCCAATCTATCGGTAGCCCAACAAAAATCTGAACTCCTAGCTATCCTTAACCGGATGCAGGAATTAAACCTTAACGCCCTAGTCTTGCAAATTCGCCCCACTGGCGATGCTTTCTATCAGTCCCAAATTGAACCCTGGAGTACCTGGCTGACGGGAAGACAAGGGCAAGCCCCTAATCCCTTCTATGACCCCCTACAATTTGCCGTTGAAGAATCCCACAAGCGCAATATTGAACTCCACGCCTGGTTTAATCCCTATCGCGCCCGCATGGGTTCAGAAAGGGGTCCTTTTGCACCCAATCACATGGCCGCGGTTTATCCCCAATACGCCTACCGCTACGGCGACCTAATTTGGATGGACCCTGGTGCGAAAGAAGTACAAGACCGCACCTATAACGTGATTATGGATGTTGTCCGGCGCTACGACATAGATGCGGTTCACCTGGATGATTATTTTTACCCCTATCCCAAACCCGGAATTGCTTTCCCGGACGGACAAACCTACAACGCCTATCGAGCGGCTGGGGGTAATCTCTCCCTGGCTGACTGGCGGCGAAATAATGTCAATCAGATGATATTCCGCCTATATCAGGGGATTAAGGAAGTTAAGCCCTATGTCAAATTTGGGATTAGTCCCTTTGGTATTTATCGCCCTGGAAAGGCTCCCGGAATTGTGGGTATGGATCAATATGAGGCGATTTTTGCTGATGTCAAATTATGGATGGATAGGGGATGGTTAGATTATCTCTCTCCCCAACTCTATTGGCGCATTGACCCCCCACAACAGAGTTATCCGGTGTTATTGGATTGGTGGGTACGAAATAACCCCTTCCAACGCCATATTTATACGGGCAACTTTCTCAGTCAATTGGCTAATGGTTGGCCTGTATCTGAGTTTCAGCGACAAGTCCAAATTTCTCGCCAAAAAGCTAATCAACTTTCCCTGGGAAATATCTTTTTTAGTATGAAGATGTTTCGGGATAATCAAAGTGGCGTTAATGAGGTGTTTAAATCATCTGTTTACCCAACTCCCGCCCTGCCGCCGTCTATGCCTTGGCTAGATAATGAACCACCACAACCCCCAACGGGTTTACAAGCTGCTTCGGGGATGATTTCCTGGAATCCATCTCCTGATAATGATATCCGGTCTTGGGCTTTATACCAGCAGTTTACCAATGGTTGGCAGTTGGTGCGTGTCATCGATCGCAATACCACAGCCGTCAGTGTCTCACCAGGAACCTACGCCCTGCGAGCGGTCGATCGCATGGCTAACGAAAGTTCAGAGGCGATCGTTAATGTCAGTTAATTTCTAACTTCATCAAGAGGCGGGTTAATTAACTGAATTGGTCACCGTTGACCCTTACCAGATAACCCGCCTTTCCTATTCCCACTGCCATATCTATGACTTTTATCTCCACCGATTACGCGATATTCCTGTTTCTTATATTCCTGATTTATTGGCTAATACCCTGGCGCACAGGCAGATTAATCATACTATTAGCAGCCAGTTTAATATTTTATGCCTCCCTACAAATTCAATATATCCCCCTGCTTTTACTGTGCATTTTCTTTAACTTTGGTTTAGCCCTCTCTATCGGTGAGCCTTTAGAAGACTGGCAAATTGCCAATAGTTCCTTCAACCGTCGCCGCCTGATTTTATTGTGGATTGGAATTACCATCAACCTCCTACTATTACTAGGCTTTAAATATATTCCTTTTCTGCTCAATATCATTGGCGGCATCTTCAATAATAATCAGATTCAAGATGCAGCGGTTTGGGTAAGTTCCTATATTGTACCACCTTTAGGATTGAGTTTTTTCTGCTTTGAAATAATCGCCTATTTAATAGATGTATATAGAGGCGCACCCCCCACCAATTCTTTACTAGAATTTACCAGCTATAAATTCTTATTCCCCAAATTCATTGCCGGCCCAATTACCCGCTATCATCATCTCAAAAATCAATTCCAAACCCTGCAATTTCCCACACCAGAAAAAATCACAGATGGTTTATGGTTGCTGGCTATGGGCGCAGTCAAAAAAGGAATTTTTGCCGATCGCATTGGTATTTTCGTAGACCTAAGTTTTGAAAACTTACAACGGGCTGGAAGTGGCGACTTATGGCTGGCTACAGTGGCTTATGGTTTACAGCTTTATTTAGATTTTACCGGCTATGTAGACCTAGCCAGAGGTACAGGATTACTACTAGGATTAAACTTACCAGAAAACTTTGATGCTCCCTATTTTACCACCAGTATCGCCGATTTTTGGCGACGATGGCATATCACCCTAGGGGACTGGCTGCGAAATTATCTATATTTTCCCCTAGGAGGGTCAAGGGTGGGACTCACGCGCACCTGTCTCAACTTACTAATTGTCATGTTAATTGCGGGAATTTGGCACGGCGCAGCCTGGGGGTTTATTTTATGGGGGGTATTACACGGGGTAGCTTTAGTCATTCACCGACTGACAGACACCCTATCTAAACAGTTATCAATAGAGTGGATTTGGCTAACTTTTCCAGGTATAATTATCAGTTGGTTTATCACCCAATTAATGGTTTTTTGGACTTGGATTTTCTTCAGACTTCCTGACTTAAAGGATTCATTTTGGGTAGTGCAAAACCTTTGGGGCACCCGCGCCGACATTCAATTTGCCCACCTAGTTTATGTGGAGGCTCTAGGAGTTGAAAGAATTGATTTAGTCAGGATTCTAGTTGGGGTAATCATAGCCATGGCGATCGCCACCGCATTTCGACGGGGTTTAAAAGTACAACTCAACTGGCCGATTAAGTTAATTTTAGTTCCCCTGTGCTTTTTCGCGGTCTTATTATTAGCCCCAGAAGGTGGTTTACCCTACATTTATTTTGACTTTTAAGCCCCAGGACTCCCCCCCAGTGATACCCCAACCACATCGCCAGAAATTAGGAATCTTGATTAAGTTTTAAAACCGCCATAAAAGCCTCTTGGGGAACATCCACCGACCCCAAAGCCTTCATCCGTTTTTTACCCTTAGCCTGCTTCTGGAGTAATTTCTTTTTACGGCTAATATCACCGCCATAACACTTAGCTAAAACGTCCTTACGCAAAGCTGGTATATGTTCACTAGCGATCACCTTAGAACCGATCGCCGCTTGAATAGGGACCTTAAACTGATGGCGAGGAATCAACTCTTTGAGTTTTTCCGCCATTCCCCGTCCGACATTATAGGCTTTATCCCGATGAACAATCATCGCCAGGGAGTCTACAGTATCCTTATTAATCATAATATCCAGCTTAACCAAAGGATTCTCACGGTAGCCGACAAAATGATATTCCATACTGGCATATCCCCGCGATCGCGATTTCATTTGATCAAAAAAGTCCGTCACCACCTCAGCCAAAGGAACCTCATAAACCAAAGTTGTCCGCCCCATAGTCAGATATTTCATATCCAGAAAATCACCCCGCCGACCTTGGGCTAATTCCATCAAAGTACCCACAAAAGTCTCTGGGGTAATCATTTCTACCCGCACATAAGGTTCCTCTATTTTCTCGCGGTGATTAGGTTCGGGTAATTTACTCGGGTTATCAATCATCAGCACTTCCCCAGTATTAGTGGTCACCCTATAGACCACAGAAGGAGAAGTGACAATCAAATTTAGGTCATATTCTCGTTCCAATCTCTCTTGGACAATTTCCATGTGTAGTAACCCCAAGAAACCACACCGGAAACCAAACCCCATAGCACTAGACGTTTCAGGTTCGTATGACAAAGAAGCATCATTTAACTTGAGGCGATCGAGGGCTTCTCGTAAGTCGGGAAACTGGTCAGCATCAATAGGAAATAACCCACAAAATACCATGGGTTTAGCCTCTGTGTATCCAGGGAGAGGGTTATCCGCCTGATTTTTAGCCATAGTAATGGTATCACCAACCCGGGCATCTTCCACAGCCTTAATCGCCGCACCCAGATAGCCGACTTCCCCGGCGTGCAATTCATCAACAGGGGTTTGAGTGGGGGCTAATACTCCTAACTCATCAATTTCGTATTCTTTACCAGATGCCATTAAACGAATGCGATCGCCTTTTTTAACCGTCCCGTCCATGACCCGAAAATAGACAATCACCCCACGATAACTGTCATAATAGCTATCAAAAATCAACGCCCGCAGTTTCTCGGATACGGTATCCTTGGGAGGCGGAACTAATTTGACAATAGACTCCAAAATCTCCCCAATACCAATACCTTCCTTAGCAGAAGCGCGGATCGCATCGGAACAGTCTAAACCAATAATTTCCTCAATTTCCCCAGCGACCCGTTCAGGTTCAGCTCCAGGTAAATCAATTTTATTGAGGACTGGGATAATTTCTAAATCATTCTCCAAAGCTAAATAGACATTAGCCAAGGTTTGCGCTTCCACCCCTTGGGAAGCATCCACAACTAACAGCGCTCCCTCACAAGCAGCCAAAGAACGGGATACCTCATAGGAAAAGTCCACATGGCCAGGAGTATCGATCAGATTCAAAACATATTCCTGACCATCTTTGGCTGTATAATTCATCCGAGCGGCCTGGAGTTTGATGGTAATCCCCCGTTCCCGTTCAATATCCATGGAATCTAGGAACTGTTCCTTCATCTGGCGATCAGCGACAGTCCCGGTCTGCTGAAGTAGGCGATCGGCTAAGGTAGACTTACCATGATCAATATGAGCAATAATCGAAAAATTACGAATCCGAGTTACAGGAACGTTAGTCATAAGGGGTAACTTTTTAAAACCAGTCAGTGGGAGGATGGGTGCTTAACGTATTTTAACAAAAAATTGGCGACCGTAGCGATCGCACCCACAACTGATCAAACCAAAATCCGGTTATAGCCTTGTAGCGGACAAAATAAGCCCCCAAAATGCCATATACAGCATTTTCTGAGGCTCAAGTTTTTGGATAAACCATCTAAGGTTGTTTTTCCAGTTCCGATTTCATCTTTTCTAGGGTCATGTGCATTTGTTGGAACATCTGGTCAGGGGTAATCCCAAACTGGCCTAGTTGAGTTTTTAACTGTTCCATAGTCATCTGGGCCATGAAATCCTCAGACAGTTCAAACCGCTTCATAAAGATACGGTAACGATCCATCATCGATTCCATATTCTCAATAAACAGTTTTTTGCCCTCTCGGTCAAATTTCCCATAATCGCTTCCCAGTTGGATTAAAGACTGATAGTCCTCAAATAACTGTTTGGCTTCTTGCTGTACAATCTCAGATTCAAAGAAACTCATAATTGGTTAAATCTTTTATACAACAGGCGATCGCGATTCCTTAACCCAGGAATTGCTCCTATATTTTGTCTACAATTGTAACACCGAAATCTCGGCTACTGTACCCCCCAAGGGTCGCAATTGCCGTACCACTTCGGGCTATAATCCTTATAGACAAATTTTATCTTAGATCGGCCCTAATCGTTTCCAAGGCCAAAAACGCCAAGCCGCCCTACCAATAATGTTCTGTTGGGGTAAAAATCCCCAGATGTGGGAATCATTGCTATCGTTGCGGTTATCTCCCATGACAAAATACTGTTGGTCAGGTACCAAATTCGGTCCCCAATCATACTCAGGAGGTTCCGCGATATACTCTTCTGCGATCGGATCATTATCTAAATAAACCTTACCGCCGCGAATTTCCACCAGTTGACCTGGTTCACCAATAATACGCTTGATAAATGCTTGGTCTTTGGTGTAGCCTTGAACCCTTAACTGTCCAGGTGGCGTAAAAACAATAATATCCCCAAACTTGGGAGGACTGAATCTATATAAAACCTTTTCTACCACTAAGCGATCGCCAATTTCCAAAGTCGGGAACATTGAATCCGACGGAATATAACGGGGTTCAGCCACAAAAATGCGCATTAGTAACGACAGACTCAAAGCCACCGCCAGAATCACCAAATTTTCGCGAAACTTACCCCCTTTAGTGGTTTCATCAGGGGGTAATGGCTTGGTTTCGGGTTTGGGTTCGGGTTTTTGGTCCTGGGATCTCATCTTATTGATTCAGTCCTCTGATTTAGATAACTTAGGCGATTTGTGATGGTGAAAACGAATCCCTAGGAAAATATCATACATAAAACTCCAGAAGTCCTTACCATTAAGCAATCCCAAGGTTTGGGGAGACCCTTTCGCATCTAACAGAGGTTTAGTCGCTTCGTAGGCAGGTTTATACTTATACCAGGGAATTGACGGCCACAGATGATGGATCAAGTGGTAGTTTTGTCCCAAAATCAAAATATTGAGGATCGCACTAGGATAAACCCTGGCATTTTTCCAGCGATTGCGTTCTTGAAAGGGACGATGGGGCAAATAGTCAAAGAATAACCCCAAAGCCAATCCTACCACCAAAGCCGGAGTAAACCAGAAGTTGAGAATATAGCCCAAGAAATCATAGTGAACCCCTAGGGCGACAATTCCCACCACTACCATGCGGCTTAAAAACCACTCCAGTAACTCATATTTGCGCCACAGTCGCCGCCGGAAGAAAAAAATCTCGTGATAAAAAAATCTGGCCGCAATTAACCACAACGGCCCCCCTGTGGAAACAAAATGATCAGGATCGTTGTCTGGGTCATTAACATGGGCATGATGTTGGATATGGACCCGGGTAAAAACGGGAAAGGCAAAACCCAACATTAAAGCACTACCATGTCCTAGAATCGCATTCAGGGTGCGATCGCGGTGTGCAGAATTATGGGATGCGTCATGAATTACTGTCCCTGCTAGATGTAGGGCTAGTACATTACACACAAAACAGAACCAATGAGGCCAGTGCCAGCACCAGTAACCTAGAGTCGAACTAATGACGATCGCAATAGCCCCTAAGAACATAAGGAGGGTTATATTTAAACCCCCTTCCGGGACTAGGAAATCTTTCGGAACCGTCAGCAGCTTCTGGCCCTCCGACATTATCGTTTGCACTCCTTGAAGTTTGACACCTGAATATTTTACGCGAGTCCTGAGCAACTGTAAATATTTGTAAACAAAATGAGTTGCAACTTTGCCTAAGAAAATATCACTACTTTACCTGAAGGAGGAAAAAAATTCCATGTTTACACAATTCAAGTCTGGTTGGCGTAAATTTTCCCCCATTTTCGGGGTGATCAGCTTATCCTTAGCTATGCCTCTGGTAATCAATCAGGGGGCGGCCACAGCTAGGCCCCTGTCCATAGGCGATCGCCATTTTAGTCCTTCCTGGTCTCAGATTACCGACCAACTCGGTCTTCCTCGGATTAATTTTCCCCAAAACCCAGAACCAATCCCTACACAAACCTCTATTCCTCCCCAGCAAGAAGAGACAGTTCCCATCCCTCAGGTAGAAGTAGAAACAGAAACCTCCAATATTCCCAGGTTCCGCTGTGAAGTGGTCAACGGTCAATACACAGTCATGTATTATCCCGTCAGCCAACCAACTCAAGGCTTCCCTTGGGCGGTTCCTGGTGAAATGGGAGGCGGTTGGACTCCTCAACGTCGCTGTCAGGAAATTAGTAGCCGTCTGGAGTCCTATCGCCCTGATGGGTTGGTGGCTTTACAGACCGCTGTAGAAAATGGCCACAACACTGTTTGTGCTACCACCGAAGATATCCCTCAATGTCGGATTGTCCTGACGGTTCCGGCTGGCGAAAGTGCCGAAGTCGTGCGCGATCGCATTTTTCAGAATTTGTTAATTGCTGACAGCGGACAGAGTACCCAGGGCGTTGTGACATTGGTCAATGAACGCTCAACCCTTGGTACACTCGAAGGCATCATTCCCAGGAGTTCGTCTAATCGCTCCCAAGGGATTCTGTTAAAACCCTTCCTAGACCCCGCAGACGGTGGCACTGGAAATCGCCTGAATCGCCGTTTCTTCCGCTAAGAACCCCTTAACCCCCAAAATCTGGGGGTTTGGGGTCCGGTCTGGATGCCAACAAGTTACCCATTAGGTTTTGAAAGTTGAGTGTTTGGGGAGCGTTAGCCCACAGCGTCATATTAGCGAATCCGATCTAAAGCCCGCATTCCTCCCCAACGCTCCACAATTTTGTCATCATAATCATCAGCAATTTCTAGCACCGCATTTACCGAAGATTCCAGTTCTATTTTGTCGCAGGTTGAACCCACGATGGTATGCTCGAACAGAACATCACCATTATCATCAATGCCAAAGGCTCCAAACCGCATATTGCTGTTTTCCCGCAACAGAAACCGCATCAGGTCTGGGGTAAGTTCTGTTCCCGTCACCACATAGGAACGAGTGTTAATAATTGCCTCATCTGTTCCCCACGGAAAAACAAACACCTCTACCAGCGCTGATCCCATAAACAGAGCCAGTCCCGGCACATCCTGTCTGGCACAGGGAAATTTACCGTAAAGTTCCCTCATCCAAGTAGTAATTTTCTCATAACAGGCTTCCTGCATAGCACTCTCGAATTTCATCGGCTTCTCCCTTTCAGTATATTGATCATAGTTTTACCAAACAGTTGTGCCAGAATCTCCTCACCACAACTTTTTTAGTGTTAGTGCGTATTAATGGCGACCAACAAATCATATCCCGACAAGGCAACAGCAAGGCAACCATGATCTCTATCTGACAAGTGGCCACTTTGACTAACACTCAGCCCAAGTCCTTTTGGATTACGGAAAATCCGGGATTTCAGTGGTCTGGTTGTGGTATATTAAACACAATCGTGCGATAAAAAAGTTAAGGTTCGGGCTATGAGCGAAATTTTTACAGGCAGTCTTATTGAACCCGTGTTACTCGTGTTAGGTTCGGTGGGGTTTTTCTTTTTTGCCATTCAAGCCTATCGCCAACTGGAAAAATGACTCCTGCGTTGAGAACGGCAGGGTAAAATCCCTTCCTCAATCTCCTAAACTTTGATCAATAGTAAAGCAATACAATGGTTATAAATGCACAGGACGGAAAATCTTTAGATGTGTTTGGGGTAGGAAATGCCCTATTAGATATTCTGGCCTTTGTCGAAGATGATTTTCTGAAAACTCACCAACTAGGTCGTGGTGGTATGACTCTGATGGATGCTCACCAACAGGGTACTTTATTGCAAGAGCTGGAAAATAGCCCACTGAAATTAAGCTGTGGCGGTTCGGCTGCTAATACCATGATGGCGATCGCTCAAAGTGGTGGAACCGGTTATTTTGCCGCTAAAGTCGGTTCCGACACCAACGGCGAGTTTTACAGACAAGACATGACCGCCGCCGGAATTGAGTTTGGCGTTAAATCAGCCACAGAAGAACAGGGACCCACAGGAACCTGTTTAGTCCTCACCACCCCAGACGCAGAACGCACCTTATGCACTAATTTAGGCGTATCTATTGCTCTGTCTCAAGCTGATATCGATTGGGAGCAATTGCGCCGCAGCCAATATGTTTATATTGAAGGCTATCTCTGGGATGCTCCTGAACCCCGCCAAGCCTGTTTAGATATCCTCCAACAAGCTAAGAGTCATAATGTTAAGGTCGCTCTCACCTTCTCTGACCTCTTCCTAGTCGAACGACACGGCGACGAACTGCGACAATTATCAGCAGAATATGCTGATGTGATTTTCTGTAATGCAGATGAAGTCAAGAGGTTTTGTCAAGAAACAGACCTAGAAGCCTGTGCGCGTCAAATGTCTTCCTTAGCGGATCTAATTTTTATTACTAATGGCGGTCAAGGCTGTTTAGTTGTCCAAAATAAAACCATTACCCCGGTTTCTGGTTTTCCGGTTAAGCCTATTGATACTGTAGGCGCGGGGGATGCTTTCGCCGGCGGTGTTCTCTACGGAATCACTAACGGATTAACTACTGAGGAAGCAGCTCTCTGGGGGAATTATCTAGGTTCTCAAATTGTACAAGTCCGGGGTCCTCGTTTATCAGAATCTTATAGCTCGCACCTAGAAAAAATCATCGGGCGCTAATTGGATCATTGATAATCGATAATTATCCTGTAGGGGCGGGTTCCTACTCTCTCCCTAGCCCCGGACTACAGAGAGAAGAATATCTATCTTGTTTGTACTCGGTCTAAACCCCCCCTAATTCTGATTAAATTGTAACTTCCTCAGTTTCTCCTTCCCCGTTTTCAGCTTGTCCGCCACCACGATACAGAATTGAAGCCACTACTTGATCAGCCTCTGCAATAACTTCTACACCCTCTGGGAGTTTGAGTTCATGAATATGCAGTGCATCACCAACTTCTAGTGCAGAAACTTCTACGTCAATAGCTTCGGGAATATTCCCCGGCTTGCAGTTAACTTGCACTTCAGTGATTACTAGATCGAGCATTCCCCCACTATTTTTAACTCCCATGGGTTCGCCAATAAAGTTTAGGGGAATAGTGACTTCCACACTTTCGAGAGTTCCTATGGAGAAAAAACTCAGGTGATAAGGAAAGCCTTTCCATGGGTGAGTTTGTACTTCCCGCAACAAAGCCTTACCAGCCCAGGATAAATCGGGAATATTCAGTTGAATCAAGGTATGATTCACGGCTCCCTTTTTCATGAGATTTTCAGCGGTTTTGGCATCAATGGTCAGTTCTTCAGATTCAGCCCCTTTATGACCATAAAGAACGGCGGGAATTAGACCCTCACGGCGTAAAGCTCTAGGCTTAGAACCTGACGGGCGCTTCTGACATTTTACAGTAATTTCCATGATAATTTCCTACTAACTAAAGTGTGATGATTTTTGGGACATTTTAACTCAAAAATACTGAGCGTTGGTCGGTGAGCGCAGTCGAACCGCCACTCCCGTAAAATTTGAGTAATCAGGTTAAGATTGATGCTCTACGGGTTGACCTTTGGCATCTAATAAAGCTCTTTTCGGTCCGTGAATGGGGTCTTCGACAATAATGGTTTGATCGCGACTAGCTCCCAGAGAAACAATGGCGATCGGAACCTCCATTAATTCTGCTAAGAACTTGAGATAATCAAGAGCTTGTTGAGGCAAGTCTTGTAAATCGCGACATTCAGCCGTAGATTTTTTCCATCCTGGTAAGGTTTCATAAATTGGCTGACAGCGAGCAAACTTGCGACCATCACTAGGGAAATCTTCGCAGCGTTCACCATCAAGATTATAGGCGACGCAAACTTTGATCTCGTCTAATTCATCCAAAACATCAAGTTTGGTAATAGCCAGACAGTCCAAGCCATTAATACGCACCGCATAGCGACCAATCACCCCATCAAACCAACCACACCGCCGTTGTCTTCCGGTGGTGGTTCCAAATTCCGCGCCGCGATCGCATAATACCTGACCAATGCCATCAACCATTTCTGTGGGAAAAGGTCCCTCTCCCACCCTGGTAGTATAGGCTTTGGCCACACCAATCACCCGATCAATCATGGTTGGTCCCACACCAGCACCCACACAAGCGCCACCCGCCACCGGATTAGATGAGGTGACATAGGGATAAGTGCCATGATCTAGGTCTAGTAGGGTTCCCTGGGCTCCTTCAAATAAAATATTGTGCCGTTTCCGCACGGCATTATCAATTTTCAAGGAGGCATCAACCACATGGGGACGCAGGCGTTCTGCATATCCCAGATATTCTGTGATCACTGCTTCCGGGTCTACCGGGGGCAGATCATAGAGTTTTTCGAGGAGGACGTTTTTATATTTAATTGTCCATTCGAGTTGCGATCGCAGACTTTCCGAGTCCATCAAATCAATCACTCGAATCCCCGTCCTTTCTGACTTATCAGCATAGGTCGGACCAATACCTCGCCCCGTTGTCCCAATTTTACGAGTTCCTCGGCGTTCCTCCGATGCCTGATCAATCAAACGGTGATAAGGCATCGTCACATGAGCCGTTTGAGCAATCATCAGTTTAGCGGTAGAAATGCCAAGTTCTTGTAGTTGGTCCAGTTCTCCAATCAATATTTTGGGATCAATCACCGTCCCCGAACCGATAATGCACTCGGTATCAGGATACAAAATTCCCGATGGAATCAGATGCAGTTTAAAGGTCTGGCCGTTGACTACAACGGTATGACCCGCATTCACTCCTCCTTGGTAGCGAACCACAACATCAGCCGATTTGCTGAGGAGATCGGTAACTTTTCCTTTTCCTTCGTCGCCCCACTGGGCACCTATTACGATTACGTTAGCCAAGGGACTCTTACGCCAAGCTACGGTTTACACAAACTCCTATTATCTAATGTCCATTGGTGTCATGTCAAATACTTCGCTGGGCAAATCTCCGCTAATCACCTTAGAACCTGCTTATCCTCGGCTTAACCAGAAATATCACCACCCTAATTCCGACCAGGGACACAATGTAAAGTTTTGTAAAAAAATGAGTTTTTGTAAAATAAGCTACAGAAATTGTTGTATCTTAGTAAAAGAGGAGTATAAGTAATCAGCCCAAACTCTCTTTTTCCCATCAAATACCCCATTAGGGATTTTGATCAATTTAAAAAAAACCCTTTAAAGTTCGTCTGCTTCTCTTTTATTAATTAGACTGATTGCTTTTGACTTGTTATCAATCAACTTCTCAATAAACTCCGTAATTGTTGCCAGTTAGCCACCTTGACTAATCATCAACAGTTGGGGATAGTTTTGGCTGCCTAAAAATCAGCCAATTCGGTTTATTTAAAATTATCAATCAGGATGGCATTACCATGATTAATAATCTGAATGAAGTAAATATAAACTTATTAAAAAAAGTCGAGAAACTTACTGGCATGAGCCAATTTGAAGCAGAAGTTGCCATCGATAGAATCACTAAATCAACCCCATCTGGGTTCATAAAAATCAAAAACCTTGAACGAGAAGGCAAAACTACCCCCGACATTCAACTGGTTAATAATTTTGTGAACCGTATGCCTCCCTACCAAGGCACTATTTACCGTGGCATCCCTTTTAGTAAATTAGAAAAGCTGCAATCTTTTCTGACACTGATTCAACGAAATGGTGGATATACTATTGACTCGATGACCAGCTTTACCTCCGACGAGTTAGTAGCGGAAGATTATGCTTATTCTGCCTATCCAGTAATCATCAGGATTAAAAATAACATTTCTGGCATATCAATTCAAGAGTTTTTAATTTACAGCGAAAATGAAATCATAATTCCCAAAGGAACGAAATATCGTGTAACTCATTTACCGAAAGTAATTGAACCAGAAGAAATTTTATATATTGACATGGAAGAAATTTAAAATCATGCTCTAGGGGTGGTTTCTGGTAAGTGTTCCCCCACCCGTAGAGACTAAGGAAGCGCCCGATCATATCACCCGCCCTTATTGCTTATAAATCTGATCAATTAACCAAATTGAGGCAACAATACCGACAAAGTGGGCTAGAATGGTGTGATTGCTGGCGAGAACAACAATCAGATCTAGGGGTTGGATAAAGTCGCGAACAGTACCGGTTCCGAATACTAACTGGGAAGTAGGTTGAGACAGGGCTTTAGCAAATAATACCCCACCGATCGCCTCTGCCGCAATCAGGGTGAGAGTCATTCCCACCAAATTACTAATTAGGGTAATGCGAATTTGCTTAATAGTGTCAGCGCGGGAAGGTCGCTGCGGTCCACCCTCTCGTAAGCGTTTAGATAGGCGAGTATAAGCATAGGCTTGATAGGTACTGAACCCCAAGACGAACAACCCCGCGACGGCAAAAAAGAAACCGCCGCTAGTCCCGGCGGCTGTACTTCCGCCGCCTCCGGTAGTTTGGGCGGCTACGGCCGCAAACAATAGGATAATGCCAGAAATTACAGCTAGGACAAGCTGCGCCCAAAAACAGATCCATCCAGCCCTACGGAGAGCAACAGCAACTCGCTGGACGGACGCAGGTAAAGCTGGGGGTTCAGATGGATTAGACATTGTTTGAGGCTATATTTTGACTTGGCCAATAGTAGATCATCAGTTCCGCGTCTGTTTTCCTATTATCCAGGATACTGTTTTTGGGTCAATCGTCAATCTAGGAAATTAGGCGATCGCCTTCCCGGGAAACGATGTCACAATGAAGTTCGATCAAGAGCTATATTAACCGTGTCAGACCTGCTGGAAACCACCAACACCTATTTACAAACGGCCGTCGCCCCTGTGGCGGCTGAAATAGATCGCCTACCAGAAGCATTAAAGCAGGCTTGGCGGGGGTTAGGGAAACTAGGAGTTCTCACTTTACGGGTCCCACCCGCCCCAGTCACAGCAGAAACCTTCGCCCTATTCACCGAACAAATAGCGCGCTATTCTGGGGCTTTGGCATTTTTGCAGACCCAACATCAAAGCGCGGCGGGGATGCTATCCCTAAGTGATAATTCTATCCTCCGAGAGCAATATTTACCTGAGATGAAATACGGAACCGTTGGGGTAGGAATTGGTTTTTCTCACTTGAGACGTTCTGGAAAGCCAATGGTGACAGCATTAGAGGTTGAGGGAGGGTTTAAACTTAACGGAACAGTTCCCTGGGTGACAGGATCTGGCATTTTTGATCAGTTTATCCTAGCGGCGAGTTTACCAGATGGGCGGGCGGTGTTTGGGATGGTTCCTTTTCGGGATACTCAGGAAATTCTGGGAGAAATTAGCGTGGGTGTAAATAAGTCTCTTTGTGCTATGACTGCGACTAATACGGTGACAGTGACGCTGACCGATTGGTTTTTATCTTCTGACCGGGTGGTGTCTATACAGCCTGTGGGGTGGATACACGAGAATGATCTAAAGAAGGTATTACAGCCCAGTTTTTTCGCCCTGGGCTGCGCTAGGGCGGGTTTAGATATTGTTGAGAGGGTTTTTGAGCAAAAACAATGTGCTTTTATTGAGTCAGCGCTGGAGTCGCTAACAGAAGAGTTGGGAGGCTGTCGGGGGGAAATATTGGCAGCAATTACCGACGGCAATTATAGCTTTTCTGACCAGGTAAGGTTACGAGGGAGGGCGATCGCTTTAGCGGTAAAATGCGCCCATGCTGCGGTGACAGTATCCAGTGGCGCGGCTAATTTAAGTGATCATCCAGCAGAGCGGGTTTATCGGGAAGCCCTATTATTTACCGTTTCCGGTCAAACTCAAGCACTAATGCAAGCTACATTAGAGAATTTCGATAATTGTTAATTATCCATTATTTGGCTTCCATCCAATTAGTCCCGGCGTGAATATCTACCACCAACGGAACTGATAAAAATAGACAATTTTCCATGGTGGATTTAATCTGATATTCGAGTTCCTCCCATTCTGATAAGGGAACTTCAAAGACCAGTTCATCGTGAACTTGTAATAATAGTCTGGCTTGGTAATTTTTGAGAATTTCAGCCAGTTTAATCATCGCTATTTTAATAATATCAGCACTTGAACCCTGAATAGGTGCATTAGCGGCGGCGCGCAACATTTGTTCATCTTGGTAGTTAAGGCGATCGCGATCGCGTCCTTTTAAACTTTCAAAATAGCGCCGCCTCCCTAAAATAGTTTCCACATAACCCTGATTAATAGCCGCCAACTTTTGGGATTCCAAATACTCAAAAACCCCCGGATATTGAGAGTTAAACCTATCAATAAACTGTTTCCCTGCCGTCGCACTGACCCCCACTTCCCGCGCAAATCTTTGAGCCCCCATACCATAAATGACCCCAAAATTAATAATCTTTCCTAAGCGCCTTTCTTCTGGTGTAATTCCATCCCTATCAAACAGTAACTTAGCCGTCAAACTATGCACATCTTGATTAGTATTATAAGCCTCTATTAATACCTTTTCCTGGCTTAAATGTGCTAAAATACGCAACTCAATTTGAGAATAATCCGCCGACACCAACAGCCAGCCAGACTCAGGAATAAATGCTTTTCTAATTTGGCGAGAAAACTCGGTGCGGATAGGTATATTCTGTAAATTTGGGTGAGAAGAAGACAGACGACCCGTGGAGGTAATCGCCTGATTAAAGTCTGTATGAATGCGACCCGTATCACTTCGCACCAACTCGGGTAAAGCATCCACATAGGTAGATTTTAATTTCGATAAAGTCCGATATTCCAGGATAGAGTTAATCACTGGATGGTCATGTTTTAACTTTTCTAAAACTGTCGCATCTGTAGAATATCCGGTTTTAGTCTTCCGGCTTTTTTTCCGGTCTAATTGTAACCTATCAAATAACAACTCACTCAATTGTTTGGGCGACCCTAAGTTAAACACTTCTCCAGCGGCTTGATGAGATGTTTTTTCCAGATTGTCCAAGGTTTCGCCTAACTGCTGTGATAGTTGATTAAGGTAGTCTGTATCAATCCTAATACCCTGAAACTCCATCCCGGCTAAAATCGGTTCTAGGGGTTGTTCTACCTGTCTCAATAAATCATTTAATCGCGGTAAATCTTTGAGAATATCCTGCATTTTTTGGGTGATTTGAAAGGTGGTAAAAACATCTAAGCCGCAGTAATTGGCGACGGTGTTAATATCTAAATCCGCAATAGTTTTGCCTTTGGGGACTAACTGACTATAACTCTGGGCGACTATTCCTAAATCCGGTAAATATCTTAATGATAAATCTGTTAAATTGTGGGATGATTCAGGATTGATTATATAGCTGGCTAACATGGTGTCAAAAACTACCCCTTTTAAGGTGATTCCTTGACTCCGTAAAATCAGGCGATCGAATTTGGCATTCTGCAAGGTTTTCGGATATTCTTCGGACTCTAAAATGGGGCGCAAAGCCTCCAAAACTTGCTCTATATTTAACATTTCACCCTGGGTATGATTTAGGGGAATATAAGCCAGGTCGGATAATTCCGAACCCCAACAACAGCCAATTCCTACTAAGTTCGCATCCCTAGGTTCTAAGGATGTAGTTTCTGTATCCCAGGCGACTGGTTTCTCTGGGTTAATATGGGTTTTTAGGCGATTAACTAATATGGCTAAGGCTTCGGGAGTTTGGATGATTTGAGGATGAATAGAAGGGGCGATCGCTTTAGTTTCTAAGGTAGTATCCTCAGCACTAAAAAACCATACATCCTCATCCTCATTATTGTCATTATTCTCCGAAATCTCCAACTCTGTGGGGGGACTTGATGCCGAAATACTTGAGTTAATCTCCACATCAAATAATCCCTTAAATTGTGATTGAAGCTGATTAATTTTATTAATAAATCCGTGAAACTCTAACTGCTTGAGTAAAGGGATAAGTTCCTGGCTATCAAAACCCTGAAGTTGGCAATCTTCCCAATTAATATCTAGGGGGACATCACAGATAATCCTCGCCATTGTTTGGGAATGATAAGCCAATTCTTGACCCTGTTTAAGTTTATTGGCGATCGCCCCTTTGATTTGATTAACTGATTCATAAATACTATCTAAAGAACCATATTCCGCCAATAATTTAACCGCCGTTTTTTCGCCAATACCTCGGACACCCGGAATACAATCAGACTTATCCCCACACAATGCTTTATAATCAACTACCTGTTCTGGTTTAATACTTAATTTTTCATAAACCTGGGCGGCGGCAAATTCCTGGGGACTGCTACCCTTTCCATGGCTTAAATGTAAAACAGTAATCTGTTTTTGCTCATCAATTAGTTGAAATAAATCTTGATCACCAGATAAAATTTTCACCTGATATCCGGCGGCGCTTCCCCGATTTGCCAAAGTTCCCAAAACATCATCAGCCTCGTAGCCAGCCACCGAAAAAATCGGGATACGGAACCCTTCTAATAATTCTTGGAGGTTATTGATATCCTCAATAAAATCTGCCGGAGTTTCCGCGCGATCCGCCTTATAGTTAGCATCAGCTTCATGGCGAAAAGTGGGTTCAGCCCGGTCAAAAGCGATCGCCACTAATTCCGGTTTATAGGTATCGATAACCTCCAATAAAGATTTAATAAAGCCAAAACAGACACTGGTAGGAATTCCTGTAGAAGTTCGCAGTCCCCCATTACGACTTTTCCCGAAAGCATAGTAAGCACGAAAAGCCAAGGAATGGCCGTCAATGAGGATTAAAACCGGAGAGTTAGAAGACACGGGCAAGCCTTTGTGTAACAATATTTTGGTAGATATTTATAATACCAGGGGCGGGTTAATCAAAAAAAACACGGGTCAATCCGAAATCGCCATTAACCAGACCCCCACATTTGATTATAATTGACAGCGGTAGGCAAAGGTAACTCATGGACTGGCTGGAATTTTCCGATAATTGGGTGTTAATTCCCCCAAAACCAAAAGCGATCGTACATTTTCTGGGTGGGGCGTTTGTAGCATCAGCCCCCCATATAACCTATCGTTGGTTATTAGAACAACTAGCGTTACAGGGATATGCCATCATCGCTACACCATTCATTAATACCCTTGATCATGGAAATATGGCGCGTGAGGTATTATGGACCTTTGAGGATGGCTTAGAAGACCTATTTGCAGCCCAGAAACTGCGACGGCGGGGGTTGCCAATTTATGGCATTGGTCATAGTATGGGGTGCAAGCTGCATCTACTTATCGGGTCCCTGTTTGAAGTCGAAAGGGCGGGAAATATTTTGCTCTCTTTTAATAACTATGCCGCCCGCCAGTCAATTCCTTTGGTAGAACAGTTATCATCGGTGATTGATGTGGAATTTACCCCGACCCCACAGCAGACCAATTCCCTAGTTGGCGATCGCTATCAAGTCCGGCGCAACCTGTTGATTCAATTCAGTAACGATAAGATCGACCAAAGCACCGGACTCTATCAAATTCTCAATGGCAGATTTCCCGGACTGGTGACACTCCAGCAGTTGCGAGGTGATCATCAGACCCCCCTAGCCCAGGATCTCAGTTGGCCACGAGGAGAATCATTTAGCCCCCTAGATGCGATCGGACAATGGCTTAAACACGAAGTCTATAAAGACCTATACCAGCTTAGACGGGAAGTCCTACAATGGCTTAACCCTCTCAGTCCAGTCAAAAATATTTGATGATCGCTAAACAGTTTCTGTGAGGATCAGACCGCCGATAATGAAACTCGTCCGCAATATCTCGCATTAGCATCAACCCCCGTCCTCCCGGTGAACCGTGATGGGTTTTTGATGACATCTCTAGCAGTTTGGTCTCTAAATCAAAGGGTTGACCGCGATCAAAAATGCAGATTTTAATACTATTGTTAGACAGACTGACCTCGATCTCAATGGGAACATCTGCCGCCAGTCCCTTGTGTGCGTGTCGCACAGCATTGGTAAATCCTTCTGCTAATGCCAGTTGACAGCGCAGCCAGACTGACTTAGGAATTGATGGCGGCTGTAATTTGCCAAACCATGCTAAAACATCTGCCAACATATCCAAACTGGTTGCCGTTTCCAGGCAGAATGTAGAAGGCATAGGTTGGGAACCTTCAGATTTAATCACTTTTCGATAGGTGCGATCGTCGAGCCATCTTGTAATTAGACTATACTCTATCTTGAATGTTCTGTATAGGATTAGTTCATTCTCATCTAATATAGCCATCCCCGGTGAGATGCTCTGGGTGATCCTAATGGTTAATGATCACTTGGCTTGACCGTCCCTCTAATTGTTTAAACTCAGCGCCCATGTTTAAAATTTTAGTGATTGATGATGATACCATAATTCGAGAACTGCTCAAAAGAACACTCAAAAAGCAGGGTTATGATGTGGTGGTAGCTAGTAATGGCGAGGAAGGCATAGAAAAGGCTAAAGAATTGCGTCCGGCTTTGATGATTTGTGATTGGATTATGCCTCGGCTGACCGGAATTGAAGTATGCCGACAAGTTAAGGCTATGCCGGAATTATCAACTACTCAGTTTTTTTTACTTACTTCTCTGACCGCTGTTGACGATCGCGTTAAGGGTTTAGATGCCGGGGCTGATGATTTTCTGTCTAAACCTATTGAGATGAATGAGTTATATGCTAGGGTGAGAGCCGGTCTGCGACTTCATCAACTTAGCCAAGATTTACAAACTCAAAAACAGTTATTGGAAACTGAGTTATCCGAAGCCGCCGAATATGTGCGATCGCTACTTCCTGAACCCCTAGAAGAACCTGTGCGTATTGAGGCGAAATTTATCCCCTCTCGTCAATTGGGCGGAGACTGTTTTGATTATTCTTGGCTGGATGCCGACCATTTATCTATCTATTTATTAGATACTTCTGGTCATGGACTTAGGGCGGCATTGCCCTCGGTTTCCGTGTTGAATTTATTGCGATCCCGTGCTATCCCTAATATTAACTATTATCAGCCTAGTGATGTATTGCGATCGCTTAATACTACCTTCCAAATGACCTATCAAAATGATAAATATTTCACCATTTGGTATGGCGTTTATAACCGCATTTCCCGACAATTAACTTACTCTAGCGCTGGGCATCCTCCCGCCATTCTACTATCTGGAAAAAACCCCAATAATCTACAATTTCAACAGTTAAAAACCCCCGGAATGCCTGTAGGTATGTTCCTAGAAGCTGCCTATATTGACGCTTCTTGTCACGTCGAAAAAAACAGCAACCTTTATATTTTTAGTGATGGAGTCTATGAAATTCATCAACCCGGTGGTAATATTTGGGGAATGGATGCCTTTATTAAACTTTTAATGAGAAACAATAACTTTAAAACCGGGAGTTTAAATAGCATCTTAGAATCCGTCCAAACCATCAACTTTGACCATCCCTTTGAAGATGATTTCTCCCTTATAAAAGTTAGTTTACCCTAAAAAATATGTGATTATTTGGCATGAAAAAATATCATATTTTGATGGTTATAAATTTTGATAAAAACCGTTGAGCCTGCATAATATCAACATCAATTACACAGACCCAAATATCTATCCCAAAACCAGTTTTTTATTTCCCAAAACCCCGATTAAAAACTCAGAGGATGATTGGCATAACTAGCCGAGGTAACTTTGTTTTTTCTCAAACTCCTGTCGATTTTCAAAAATTGGTTGAAACACTCGATCCATACTGGTTAGTTCAAACAGAATTCTAATCTGTTCATTAATCGAACAAATTACCAATTTACTATCTGCCGCTCGAACAGTTTTCAGGGCCAGTACCAGAGCCCCCAGACCAGAGCTATCCATAAATGTGACATCCTGAAAATCAATCAAGATGGTTTTAGCTCCCTTTTCAACTAACCTAGAAATATCCTGACGGAATTGGCTAGCTTTAGTAGCGTCTAAAATACCTTGGGGCTGTAGGATTTGAACATCAGAACTCATATTCTTTTGAGATTGAAGCATAAAAATGACTCGCCATATTCCGCTAGTATAGCCTGTGAATGCGCCCTCAAGCCAAATGGCTACCCAAACGACAATTATACAGAGAGGCTTACAGCCCAATTAAGGCTCTCAGAGACAGAATCTCAAATCTCCTATATCAGACACAACAGGTAACCCGGTTGATTTCCCTAGCTTTCCTGAGTCCTCAAATGATCATCGGTTGGGACTTTTACCTCGGCGCGACAGAGAAGACGATCGCCCTTTCGGTAACCAGCAGAGGTTACAGTTACCCTATCCCCCGGCTGTGCAGTTCCCTCGACTAACTGGTGTAGATGCGGATTGTAGGGAACCTCAGAGGCGATCGGTGCAATTATCTCCACTCCCCATTGTTGCACAAGTCGCTCCACTGGTTTCACCAGAGGCAATATATTTTTGGCGGGAATTTGGGGATTTTCCTGAACTTTTTGGGTAACTTTAGGCCACTGTAACAACCAAGATTCTAAAATATCTAAACTAGCTTGTTGAAATTCCCGACCCACAGACTCCCGCAATTGTTCCATCTCAGCCTGTAGCCGTTCATATTCCTGACGAAAAGCCGAATTAAACCCCTCAGAGGCCAAGCTACTGTCATCAGGGGCGAAAATTCTCAACAGTTCCATCAGAGAAATTCCCAGCCCCTCGGCAATTTTCATTAAAACATCCACCCGGGTCTGTAACACCAAACCCTGACATAACCTAAAGAACTGTCTCTCCTCGACCCCTGAATATCGGCTTAACTCTCGTACACTGGAAAACCCCGCCCGCCGCATCAGTCTTTGTAACTGCGGGGTATAGTCAGATGATGATGGCGACCCGTTCATAGCCAGACAACCTTGCTTCTAAATGTAGCCTAGCCCAGATGGTGCTTATCAGTCTAGTGGCTGCGTAATGGTTGATTACTGTCACCCTGTAGGTGTGCTTCCAGGAACCACAGGCGCATATCAGCAGTGCGGGAAATTTCTGTATATAGGTCTGCTGTGTCTGCATCACCCAGATTATCAGTTTTGTCGATCGCCTCTCGCAGGGACTTAGCATATACACCAAAGCGATCGGCTAAAGCCACAATATGATCCGTGCCATTATCAATATCTAGGGGATATTCTGGTAAAATCGATTCAGACGCTGCCCTACGAGCCGTTCCCATAGCATAACCTCCCAGGGCCGTAACTCGTTCAGCAATCATATCCACATATCCCTCTAATTCTCCTGCTAATTCATCAAACAACAGATGTAGAGAGTAGAAGTTCAGCCCCTTAACGTTCCAATGAGCCTGCTTAACCTGGGTTTTCAGGTCCAGAGTCGTTGCTAAACTTTGATTTAGGATCGTGATCACTTGAGATCGGGTGTCTTCGGGTAAATCTATACGGCTTGAGTACAACCTGGTTTTTGTTTGCGTGCTAGTCATAAATTATTAATTACTCCAAATTTTCTGATAGTGCGGTTATCTTTGAGAAATTCCGCCACTAAACTAATTATACCGCTTCTCGGCTTAATTAACTCCCTCTGAGGCTAGATTGTTTGGCTAAACTCTCCCAAAGTTTTGATGGGTGCGTACTTCTACCAGTCTCAGCCCATTGACAATCTCGGTAGTGAAAATGCTACGATAAAAATTTGCTACACTTTTGCTAAAGTATGGCATAATGAATAAGCTCTGAGTTAAACTAAAAATATTTTTAACGAATCCGAGCCAGCAGTCCGGCTCTGTTGCCCTTTGGTAAGAGTCAGGAGCAAAGCTAGGTCAGAGTCCTGGTCTTAACTTAAAGACTAAGGCGCAGACAAGCAGGCAACATGGATACATACTTAGAGATGGCAGTTGAGTAAAATCACTCAGCCAACTAAGAAAAAACTCAATAGGAGTCCCTAGTTATAGCGTCAGCTTAACGGGGTCTGATATTAAGAGTAAGGGCTACTAGGCATGAACCAAGGGTATTGATACCATTGTGTGACAACTGCTGAAAATTGCCCGTAATTAAATAGGGTGAGTAGTCAACCAGGTTATAACCAGAGGCCACCGATTGAGGTAAAATGCACCTAACTAGAGTCCAAATTAACAAATGATGGTCACTAGAATAGAGCATATCCACCCCCCTCGGAAACCCCAAACCGCTGCCCTCTGTTCAATGTAAACACAATTAAGGGGAGAAATTCTAGGAAACGACTCGCATGATCAATCAGACACTAACAAGTAGAGATGTGGGCTTTACCCACGAAGATTTTGCCGCCCTGTTGGATAAGTATGATTATCACTTCAGCCCCGGAGATGTGGTGCCGGGCACAGTTTTCAGTTTAGAACCCCGGGGCGCTCTGATTGATATTGGTGCTAAGACGGCAGCATACATTCCGCTACAGGAAATGTCGATCAACCGGGTGGAGAGCCCGGAAGAAGTATTGCAGTCCAATGAGACCAGGGAATTTTTTATTCTCACGGATGAAAATGAGGATGGACAACTTACATTGTCAATCCGCCGCATAGAATACATGAGGGCTTGGGAGCGAGTTCGCCAACTGCAAGCAGAAGATGCTACGGTTCGTTCTCAGGTTTTTGCCACTAACCGAGGTGGGGCTCTAGTCCGCATTGAGGGATTGCGTGGTTTTATTCCTGGTTCCCATATCAGCACCCGGAAACCTAAAGAAGAATTGGTAGCCGAAGAACTGCCACTGAAATTTTTAGAAGTTGATGAAGACCGCAACCGTTTGGTTCTCAGTCACCGTCGCGCTTTAGTTGAGCGTAAGATGAACCGCCTAGAAGTAGGTGAAGTGGTCATCGGTACGGTGCGAGGAATTAAACCTTACGGTGCATTCATTGATATCGGTGGTGTCAGCGGTTTGCTGCACATCTCAGAAATATCTCATGATCATATTGATACCCCCCACAGTGTCTTCAATGTTAATGACGAAGTTAAAGTCATGATTATTGATCTTGATGCTGATCGGGGTCGGATTTCACTGTCTACTAAGCAGTTAGAACCGGAACCGGGGGCGATGGTGAAAAATCCTGAGATGGTTTATGAGAAAGCTGAGGAAATGGCTGCGAAGTTCCGGGAAAAAATGCAGGCTGAACAGCAAGGCATCCCGGTAGTTGAAACAGCACCAGAGACAGCATCAGAGACAGCATCAGAGACAGCATCAGAGACGGCATCAGAGACAGCGGAAACAGAAGAGTCTACTGCTGAGATTCCATCTGCTACTGATGTGGATACGGAAGCCGAATTGTCTGTTCCGACTGAAGAGCAACCGATTTCAGAATCAGAATCAGAATCAGAATCAGAAGCGATCGCACAACCGGTAGCGGAAACTGAAGCTGTAGAAGATTCGGTAGAAGATTCGGTAGAAGAGATTCCCATAGCAACCGAATCCTAATTGTTGAATGCTGATGGAAAAAAGAGGGATAGCCCTCTTTTTTTTGATATTTGGTAGGGTAGGGGGTGGTTAGAAGCCTATGTTAGCAGAAAAATATGAGGTCTGAACCTTGCCCAGTATTCGAGTTAATAACATTACCTTCGATCGCATAGAGGCTATCATTTTCGATAAAGATGGGACTCTGGAAGACTCCCAGGAATTCTTACGGAAATTGGGACAGGTGCGATCGCGTTTAGTTGATGCCCAAATTCCGGGGATTGGCGAGCCTCTGCTGATGGCTTTTGGTATAGAAAACGATACCCTAGACCCCACAGGCTTAATGGCAACAGGAACACGCCAAGAAAATGAAATTGCCACGGCCGCTTATATCGCAGAAACCGGACGGGGATGGATCGAGTCGAAAAACATTGCTCAGAAAGCCTTTATAGAAGCCGATAACAGCTTTAAAAACCATCCACCATCACCACTATTTGTAGGCAGCCTAGAGGTGCTTAAATCGCTATATGAGGGGGGTATTAAATTAGGGATTCTGTCGGCGGCTACGACGGAACAGGTGCAAGCATTTGTGACCCGCCATAAGTTGGAGCGATATATAGAACTACAGAAGGGGGCTAGTGAAAATTTAGCGAAACCGAACCCGGCGCTATTTGTTCAGAGTTGCCAAGAACTGGGGGTAGAACCAGGTAAAACGTTAATGGTGGGAGACTCTGCTGGGGATATGCAAATGGCGAAAGAAGCCGGAGCGGCAGGTGCGATCGGTATTTGTTGGCAACCATGGAGCCATGATTTACAGATGGCTGATGTGGTAATTTCGACACTTGATGCGATCGCAATTATTACCGGGGGAGTCTCCAATTAGTTTCTATCTCCAGCAGATTCTTGAGAAACAGTCCGTAGGAAACCCATTAAATGGTCAAACTTTCATGATCCGTTGTAGGGAGTTTGGTATATTGGACGGGATTACTACGGGGTAGTGAACGGCTAACAATCAATGATCCAACAGGAGGAAAGCCTTGTCTAATCGTCAATATCTGTTTACCTCTGAGTCAGTGACAGAGGGTCATCCTGATAAAATCTGCGACCAAATTTCTGATACCATTTTGGATGCTCTCCTGGCTCAAGACCCTAAAAGTAGGGTGGCGGCGGAAGTAGTTGTCAACACAGGCTTAGTTCTGATTACTGGGGAGATTACTACTAAAGCCCAAGTTAATTATATCGGACTAGCCCGTCAAAAGATTGCCGAAATTGGCTATATCCACGCGGAAAATGGCTTTTCAGCAGATAGCTGTTCAGTATTAGTTGCCCTTGATGAACAGTCGCCAGATATTGCTCAAGGTGTTGACCAAGCCCAGGAAAATCGGGAAAAACTGAGTGAAGCGGCTTTGGACTCTATCGGTGCTGGTGATCAGGGGTTGATGTTCGGTTTTGCGTGTAATGAGACCCCGGAACTGATGCCTATGCCGATCAGTTTAGCTCACCGGATGGCTAGACAATTGACGGCTGTTCGTAAAAATGGTACTTTGCCTTACTTGCGACCTGATGGCAAAACTCAAGTTACTATTGCTTACGAAAACGATCGCCCGGTCAGAATAGACACGATTTTGATCTCAACCCAACATACAGCAACTATTGGCGATATTACTGACCCCCAAGCGGTCCAAGATCGCATCAAAGAAGATTTGTTAGCTGAGGTGATCACTCCAGCTTGGGAAGGGATTGATATTAAACCTGACGAAAATACTCGCTTGTTAGTTAACCCTACTGGTAAATTCGTGGTTGGTGGACCTCAAGGGGATTCTGGTTTAACGGGTCGTAAGATTATTATTGATACCTATGGCGGTTATTCGAGACATGGGGGCGGCGCTTTTTCTGGGAAAGACCCCACGAAAGTAGACCGCAGCGCTGCTTATGCTTGCCGCTATATTGCTAAAAATATTGTGGCTGCTGGTTTTGCGGATAAGTGCGAGGTTCAGGTAAGTTATGCGATCGGGGTGGCTCGTCCTGTTAGTCTATTTATTGAGACTTTTGGCACGGGTAAGGTGGATGAGCAACAACTGCTGAAAGTGGTGCAAGAAAACTTTGAGTTGCGTCCGGCTGGTATGATTCAAGAGTTTAACCTGCGGGATTTACCAGGCCTGCGGGGAGGTCGTTTCTTCCAAGATGTGGCAGCCTATGGTCACATGGGACGGACGGATCTCGATCTACCTTGGGAAAAAACTGATAAGGTGGAATTACTCAAGCGGGAATTGCTTCAGACTCTTACGGTCTGATACCTGGGTTTTGATAACCTTCTGTAACTACCGCTTCTCGCCTCCGGTGATTATCGGTGGGGCGGGAAGCGGGATAATGGATAATTGCTGGTGGCTCAGGTATTTAATGAATTTCCCGCCAGGGCAGGGACAATATCTGTGTTGTCTGTACTATCCCCTTTGTCTCAAGTTGAAGGATGATTCTATGCAAACTGTTGAAAAACCAGTATCACAACCTGTTGATTCACCGCTAACGATCGCTGGTAGGTCATTTACATCGCGTTTGATGACGGGAACTGGCAAATATCGCAGTTTAGAAGAAATGCAGGAAAGTATTGTTTCTAGTGGCTGTGAGATAGTTACGGTGGCGGTTAGACGGGTGCAAACTCAGGCTCCGGGACATGAGGGGCTGGCGGAGGCGATCGACTGGTCGAAAATTTGGATGTTACCTAATACTGCTGGCTGTCAAACGGCGGAAGATGCGGTGCGGGTGGCGCGTCTGGGTCGGGAAATGGCTAAGTTATTGGGTCAGGAAGACAATAATTTTGTGAAGTTAGAGGTGATTCCTGATTCTAAATATTTACTACCTGACCCCATAGGAACTCTGAAGGCGGCGGAACAATTGGTAAAAGAAGGGTTTGCGGTTTTGCCTTATATTAATGCTGATCCTCTGTTGGCTAAACATTTGGAAGAGGCGGGTTGTGCGACGGTGATGCCTTTGGGATCTCCTATCGGATCTGGTCAGGGGATTAGAAATGCAGCCAATATTCAGATTATTATTGATAATGCTAAGGTGCCGGTGGTGGTAGATGCGGGTATTGGTACGCCCAGTGAGGCGGCTATGGCTATGGAAATGGGGGCTGATGCTTTGCTGATTAATTCGGCGATCGCTTTGGCGAGTAAACCATCTATGATGGCGAATGCTATGGGAATGGCGGCGAAAGCGGGACGTATGGCTTATTTGGCGGGACGTATTCCGGTTAAGGATTATGCGATCGCTTCTTCCCCTCTCACGGGTACAATCACAGGAGCGAACTTTTGAGAATGCTAAAATTTTCTAAAGTTTCTGGGGGTGTCGCCAAATTTTGTTAAGATTGGTGGCAGGAATAAGATCAGGACTATATACGAATGCCTTATACAACCGAAGAGGATGGACTCGTCAATAACTTTGCTGTAGAACCAAAAGTTTATACGGCGGAACCTCCCAATAAAACTCAGAAGCGTAACTACATAGTTTGGGGGGCGCTGGCTGCGGTTTTTGTGGCTGGTGTGTTAGCTATTGCGGTAGCTGCGTCTTAGAATCGGTGGAGAAATTCCTGTAGTGATGATGCTGGCTTGAATGAGATAATATCAGGCCAGTATCAATGTTATTTTTTCTGCATGGAATGACCGCAACTAATACAACCTTCTCTAGTAGTTACGCCACAAATAAGCAGCTTTATACTCAGTTGAAGCAGGCTTTAAGATTAGGTTTGGGACAACAGGTTTTTGTGGCAGTATGTGATCACCTGAGTCTGTTGCATCAAATGGCGAGTAGTTTGGAAACGGAACTAGGTTCTGAGGATCTTCTGAGTACAGATGGAGCAGATACTATAGACCGGGTAGGGGCTGGTGATAGGTCTGGCGAGGAAGAGATCACAACCCGAAAGCAGGTTAGTTCTAAGTTGGTGACGCTGCATTTGGAATTAACTGACCCCAACCCTATTGCTCAAATGTGCCGCTGGAAAAGTGAAAATCCTGGCTCTCCCCTAGCTTTCCAGATTTTAGGGGTTGAAAAGTTAACTAGACAACCTGCTGGTATTCAATGGTCTTTTTTGAACTATTTGCGGGAAGCTGAATCTAAGTTAATCGAATTTGAGTTAAGTGTGCTGCTGTGGGTATCATCGCCTTGGCTGTGCTGTATTCAGCAGTCAGCGCCGGAATTTTGGCGCTTGCATAGGGGTATATTTAAATTTGTGGGGGACCCTAGTCCGGTGTATGATCAGGCTTTATCAGGGCAGCATTCGCCGGGTATACATAAATCAGAATCAGAGAGAGAGAGGGTGAGCTCGTCTGTAGAGCAGCCGAAGGGTCAAAGGGTCGCTCAAACTGAGCCAATAGATGGTTCACCGTCGGGGCTGGTATATTCACAGGAATATCTACAGAGCTGTTTAAAACGGGCTTATATATATCGCGATCGCATATCTAAGGGTAATGGTACTGTGCCACTACTAAATGAGGCTATAGAAGCCTATAACGAGGTGGTAGAGCAATTGGATGAGTGGGAAATGCTGTTAGAGTCAAATAGTGCTTTACCGAAGGGTTTAGATGCGGTTAATATCTACAACGATCTTGGTACTTTCCACTGGATGCTATTTCAGCAGACGCGAAAATCTCTACATCAGGGTGGCCAGGCGTTGGCGAATCTGGAGATGAGTATTATCTGTTATCAAACCGGGTTAATGAAAGTTAAGCCGAACTCCGACGGCTATATTTATGTTAGAGTGCTAAAGAACCTGGGTGCTGCTTATACAGATTTAGGGACAATTCGGGATCCAGTTGAGAATTTGCAACAGTCGATTACTGTTTATGAAGAAGCTATCAACTATCTGAAATTGGTTAAGGACCAGGGCCGTCTATGTGATTCTCAAGGGCTAGATTATCGAGCTATCCAAAATAATTTGGGAACAGCTTATTGGACACGCGCCCAACATATTGAACCAGTGGTTAATTTAAAAGCGGCGATCGCCGCTTATGGGGAGGCTTTGCGGGGCTATTCGGAGAATAAGGAGCCTCAGCACTATGCTATGATTCAGGCTAACCTGGGGACAGCTTACTGGAATCTAGCACAGCATCAGCCTTCAAAAAGGTGGCTGCAAAAGGCGATTTATAGCTACCGAAAAGCATTAAAATATCGCACGTCCAAAGCGGATCCGGTTGCTTGTGCAACTACTGAAAATAACCTGGGGACAGCCTGTTGGCATTTAGCCATGTATCAGGAGGAACCAGAAGAGCGCAGTAAATCATTGAATGAGGCGATCGCAGCTTATGAAAAAACCTTAACCCTAGCCCAACAACTGAGTCCCACGCAGTTGACATTCGATACCTTGGCAACTCACAATAACTTAGGACTTGCTTATTATCGTTTGGCAACAGATCAAGCGCTCTGTCCTCGCTGTGAACAAAGGGTTTCTCACCTAGAGAAAGCACTGCACCATCACCTGATGGCAGGTTCCTATGAGGCGATTCCTGAAGAAGGAAGTGCCACCGCTCTAGAGTCGGAACGTCATCGTTTGGCGTTCAATCATCTAGTCCGAACCCTACGCGCTTTGTACCAGGAATCGGGCCCATTAGGTCAAAACCAAGCCCTATCTAAGATTCCCGGTCATCTGCTCCCGGAAATATGGCGTTACTTATCTTGAAATCCATAAAAAAATCAAGACAGACGCTATCCTGGCAAGGCTAGGCTTGTATTTTTGCCCCATGCTCACGCTCTTCTTGTGGTTATGGCCTCTCAAAAGATTCTTGTGGTTGATGACGACCCGGCAATCCGCAATTTAATTTCTCGGTATCTGACTCAACAAAACTATGAGGTTGAGTCGGCAAAAGATGGTGAGACGGCGCTGCAATTGTTTGACGAATTTAATCCCGATCTGGTGATTCTGGACGTTAACCTGCCTGATACCACTGGTTTTGCCCTGTGCCAGGAAATGCAGAGCCGGACGCGGGTATTTGTTTTGCTTCTCACCAGTTTGACTGGGGAGGCTGATAAGATTAAGGGTTTTGATCTGGGGGCTGATGACTATATTACTAAGCCCTTTGGTTTGGCAGAACTAGGGGCGAGAGTGCGGGCGATTTTGAAGCGACAGCGTTCTGTAGAAGAGACGGAAATGCGGAGCTTGACCTATGGGGATCTGGTGATTGACCCGGTACGCCGCGAGGTCTATATTCGCGATCGCCAAATCTCCCTCAGTGCCCTGGAGTTTGACCTACTTTACTGTTTAGCGAAAAAGCCTGGTAGGGCTTGGCGACGCTCAGAACTGCTACAGGAGGTTTGGGATTATGAATATGAGGGCGAACAGCGGGTAGTTGATGTTCATATTGGTCAAATTCGCAAAAAGATTGAGCCGGACACAGATAAACCTGTGTTGATTAAAACGATTCGCGGGGTGGGGTATATGTTCGATCGCCGTGGTAGTGAAGAACCTAGGCCTTAAACTCACGAATTTTAGGGGGTTAAGGGGTTGACAGGCAGGGGGAAGCCGGGGTAAAATATTGACATATTTTATATAATCGGAATCTTTACACAAATAATAATTTTGGCAATATTACCATTATCTAAAATAATACCAGAAGCGCAACCCAAAAGCAAGCAACCTCCCCCAGAAAAAATTTTTCGCAACAATTCTTAACATTTCGTTACAAAAGTTAACATAAACTGAAGGGAGGGCCAAGACTCCCTAGTGGTGATTAGTTGGCTGTTGGATGAAGGTGGGACTGAATTTGCGATGCCCATTGCTGGCCGCGCCTCACACAGTCACCGACGGAAACCCCATCAATATAGTTGCTACACAGATAAAGTCCGGGAAGCGATCGCAATCCAGCATTGATGGAATTTAGGCGATCTTGATGACCGAGAGTATATTGTGGGATAGCGCGCCGCCAGAGATGGACAGCCAAGACTTTGGGGGGGACATCTTCAGCCAGCAGAATTTGGCGTAGGTCTTGATGAACGGCGGCGACAATTTGATCATCATCCATTTCGCCAATTTCAGGGTCTGTAGCACCCCCAATATAATTGCTGAGGACTTGCCAAGATTCTGGGGCGCGACCGGGGAATAAACTGGAGGTCCAAATAGTGCCGAGGGTACGGATTCCTTGATGGCGGGGAATTAAATTACCAAAGCCTTTGAGTTGTTGTTTTAAGGCTGATTTAGGATAGGCGAGTACGACACAAGCGACGGGGGGATAAGGAATTTGGCTTAATGCGGAAGCGATTTGAGAGTGTAGGGGTTGCAAGAGGCGAGCGCTAACATGGGCGGGGGTCATTAAAGCGAGGGTTCGGGTTTCTACTTGCTGGGGGCCGTCTGGGGTGGAAAATTCAGCAATATAGGTTTGATGAGGGGTGGGATAAAAACGGTCGAGGGTCCAATTTAACTTAACTCGATCGCCTAATTTACTGGCCAAGGTTTCGGGCAGAGTTTCCAGGCCATAACGAAAGGACCCTAATTCACCGGGGCGAGTTTTGGGAATATTGGGGTCGGGGGTGGTGTCTTTGGTGGTTTTTTTATTAAGGCGCGATCGCACAAATCCAGGTAGTAGCGCACCCCCTGCGTCTTCGGCGGCTACTAATCGACTAAAAGCGGAACGGACTGCTAATTGTTGAGGGTCGCCAGCATAAACCCCAGAAACGAAGGGCTGGACGAGACGTTCTAGGACTTCTGAACCGAGATGTCGATGGAAAAACTGGGTAATAGTTTCTTCTCCTCGCTGTTGAGAGAGGTGAGCGCCTACTGGGGGTGGCACAAATCCTATGGCTCCCAAGGCGGCGCGGAGTTTACCTCTGGGGCTGATTAGTTGGGAGGAGAGTAGGGCGGGGGGGGTCATGGGTACTGGATGTAACTTATGGTTCCAGTAGACATAACGGGGTAGTTTGCGATCGGCAAAAATCAATTCTTGTTTAAGCCCCAAATCTACGGCTAGTCCGAGTAATTCAGGGGTGGGGGCAAAACTGTTAGGGCCTTCTTCCCATAAAAAATCAGATGCGCGTCCGGTCGTAATATTTCCCCCGACTCGGTTCTGGCTTTCTGTGACCAAAACTTTTAGGGGTGAGCGGGGGTTTTTTTCACGGTTCAGGCTATGGGCTAAACTTAGCCCGCTAATACCAGCACCAACTATAAGGCTATCAACTAGGTTTGTCATTGTGGAAATTACAAAGCAGATAGTGGTGATTGTACTGTTGATTGCCCTCTAGTGCAAGATTTAACGTTATTAAACCTGTTGATAACTTAACATCTGTGATCATAGTATGGCATGACGAAGAATTGTGACGGTAGTTGGGGAAAAACTAATTGTTAAAGAATTTCAATAATTAGGGGGTTATTATCTTTCTTCTGCTTTGAAAAGAGTTGGGAAGGTGCGTCACATCAGAACAGTTATCGTGGCTATGGAAATTAGGAGGATGTGACGCACCCTACTGGGGCTATTCTCAGGGCTGGCTTATGTATTGGACTGAAACAGAGTTTCTAGGTACACTCTGGCGGCTACTCTACAGCTATCGAGGGCTTCTGGTGTGTTGTTGCCATTTTGTAACAAAAACAGGGACAGGGCGGCGGAAAACACGCGATCGTGGTCCCAGTCGGGGTGAGTGTCCAGGTAGCCCTGAAGGGACTCGTGGAGTGTTTCGGGAATTTCGGTCAGAATACTAACACTTGTGTTCATATAAACCTCACAGAAGTTGGGATGGAGCCATTTTTTATGTGGCTAGGCTAAGGGACTGAGCAATTTGATGCTTGAAGGGAAAATAGTATCTTATTTATTGTGTGCTATGGGGGGGGAGGGTTGTCAATGTTGCTAAATGTTACAACCTCGGTCTGGGTGATGGGGACTTGACGACAGAATGAGGGTTTGCAGCCATTTTTTTTTACATAACTTTACAATAATCTGGGTAGTTAAGGCTGTCGATACTAGGCTTGCCAAAATCCCCAATTAAACGGCAGACTATCATTATAGGAGTGGTTGGCTGTGGAAAAATCTGATAAATCTGTGGAAAAACTCGGCTTACCCTGTGGAAAGTTTGTGGAATCTCTGGGGAAAATTTGGTGAAAAGATAAGAATGTTGAAGGGACAAAATTGGGGCGATCTGTGGACAATGGATAATGAAAGTCAAAATATTGCCAAGAGGGATTCTCAAATACTAAAAGGCTGACAGGGAAAACCAGGGGTGATTAGATTAACTTTGGGAAGGCTAGTGAAATAAACTTGAGGGATATCTGCTTCTGGGTAGTCCCCAAAATTCTGAAAGTATGCTTGGCGACAATACTGATTAATTTAGAACGCATAAATACATTTTAATCCAGTTGGTTATAGCCCGATTATAAATCCTCCAATACCAGGGAAGATATCGGCATAAGTCAAACCTTTGACAACTCCCCAGCCTAAAGCGATAAGTTGAAAACATTTGACTTACCAAAATTTCCCAAGTTCAAGGCGATCGCTGGTAAAAATCAAAAAATATGATACCATGGAGGATAAACATTTGTATTATCAAAACTTTAGGCTTTGATTCAAGCAGAAACCCTAGAATTACTGGAATGGCATCGGCTGTGTAAACATCTGGCAACCTTTACGGCAACTAAATTGGGTGCTTTCGCAGCCCGTCAGTTGGCTATTCCAGAGACGAAAGAAGAAACCGATCGCCTTTTAGCACAAACTAAAGAGGCTTATCAACTGCAACTCAAGCTGGTTCAGGGTTTGTCTCTTGATGGTATTCAGGATATTGGGGCTTCTCTGGAAAGGGCCGATCGCCAAGGTATTTTATTTGGTGAGGAGTTATTAGCGATCGCCACTACCTTAGCGGGGGCTAGACAACTGCGCCGGGTAATTGATGACCAGGAAGATGTACCGGTATTAACTAGCTTAGTGGAAGAACTACGCACCTATCCGGAATTAGAGCAGGAAATTCATCGGTGTATTGATGAACGGGGAGAGGTAACCGATCGCGCCAGTGTGAAAATGGGGGAAATTCGCGCCCGGCTGCAATCAACCCGCGATCGCATTTATCAAATTCTACAAGGCATCCTGCAACGGAAAGCGCAAGCGGTTCAACAACAAATCGTCACCCAGCGAGAGGGTAGGTTTGTGATTCCGGTGAAAGCTCCCCAAAAAGATGCCATTCCGGGTATCGTCCATGATGCTTCGACTACGGGGGCGACAGTCTATGTGGAACCGCACCCTATTGTAGCACTAAACAACGAACTGCGACAAATTCAGCGGGCGGAACAAACGGAAGCGGAAGCGATCCGCCGGAGTCTGACTGAACAGGTGGCGGCGGTAGTCCCGGATCTCGAAAAACTTTTAGCGATCGTGACAACTATCGATCTAGCCCTGGCTAAAGCCCGTTATAGCTACTGGCTAAAAGCGAACCCGCCCAGGTTTATTGACCCTGGGGATACCTCAGAAACAATCAACCTGCGACAACTGCGCCATCCTCTCCTAATATGGCAACAAGAGTATGAACAGGGACCGGAGGTGGTTCCGATTGATATCACGATTAACCCTCAGATCCGGGTGGTAGCTATTACCGGACCGAATACGGGGGGTAAAACTGTGACGCTAAAAACTATTGGTTTGGCGGCGATCATGGCTAAGGTGGGGCTATTTATTCCGGCGCGGGAACCTGTGGAAATGCCTTGGTTTGGACAGGTGTTAGCAGACATTGGGGATGAACAGTCTATTGAGCAGAGTTTGTCTACGTTCTCTGGTCATATTCGCCGGATTACTCGAATTCTACAGGCTATTGGGGAACCGATGAGGGTAACGGAGGCGGGGGAGTACGATCGCATCTGTCAATCTCTCGTATTGTTAGATGAAATAGGGGCGGGGACTGACCCGACGGAGGGGACGGCTTTGGCGATCGCCCTATTGCAAACCTTCGCGGACCGCACCCGTCTTACGGTGGCGACTACCCACTTTGGCGACCTGAAAGCGTTAAAATACAAAGATACTCGGTTTGAAAATGCTTCGGTGGAGTTTAATGATGCCTCCCTACAACCTACCTATCGCCTATTGTGGGGGATTCCTGGGCGTTCTAATGCTCTGAAAATTGCGGAACGGTTGGGGCTAGATCATGACATAGTAAAACTGGCGGGGTCCTATGTTGGCGGCGGTGATGAGGATGTTAACCAGGTGATCGCGGGGTTGGAAGCACAGCGACGACAGCAGGAAACTAAGGCGATCGCTGCTAGTCAACTACTGAAAGAGACTGAACGCCTACACGGAGAATTGGCGGAAAGGGCTATATCTCTCCAGGAAAGGGAAAGACAGCTTAAACAAGCCCAGGAAAAGGAGATTAAGGAGACTTTACTACAGGCTAAGGGGGAAATAGCTAAGGTGATCCGTCGCCTTCAGCAGGGGAAACCTACGGCGGCTGACGCACAAAAGGCTACGGCTACGTTAGATGCGATCGCGGAGAATTATCTACCATCTCGGCAGGCTACACCAGCACCATTACCTAATTTTATGCCGAAAGTAGGCGATCGGATTCGTATTCCCCGCATTGGTCAAACAGCAGAGATACTCAGCGGACCTGATGACAATAATCAACTAACAGTCCGATTTGGGATTATGAAAATGACTGTAGGATTAGGGGAAATTGAGTCCTTAGATGGTCAAAAGGTAGAACTTCCCAAAACTTCAGCAACTCCCAAGGCTGACAAGACTCATTCACCAGTTACCAATAAACCGGAACCCTCAAAACTGCCTAATGTTCGCACGGATAAAAATACCCTCGATTTGAGAGGGAAAAGGGTATCCGAGGCGGAAACAGAAATCGATCGCACTTTGGGGCAAATTCTCGACTTTGGCGCGCTGTGGATTATTCACGGTAAGGGAACCGGACAACTGCGGCGAGGGGTTCACGAGTTACTCAAAGAACATCCCCAAGTTGAACGGTTTGAACTGGCATCAAATCCAGATGGTGGGGCGGGAGTTACTATTGCTTATTTGAAGTAAAAAAACCGAGTTTATCATCAACCCGCCCCACCGCCGATAATTAATAATTGTAGGGGCGGGTTCTGCTGTCAATTACAAATTCCCCACGAGGATATGAATAAACCCGCCCCACCGCCGATAATTAATAATTGTAGGGGCGGGTTCTGCTGTCAATT
>NZ_JARPLC010000013.1:11843-27162 GCF_032350395.1 Limnospira sp. PMC 289.06 | reverse complement strand
ACAAATTCCCCACGAGGATATGAATAAACCCGCCCCACCGTTTCTGCTGAGAAACTGGGTTTCTTGACCACGATATGGAGGTGGTGCGTCAGTTGAACAAAATCTGCCGTTTACCCGATAGGTTATCCCTCTGACGCACCCTACGATATGTGTGATAATTAATAATTGTAGTCATCTGATTAACTCTATGTCCGATCGCATTCCTTCCCATTGGCATTCACCGAAAACGCCGGAGTTAACAGCCACACAACTCGACCGTATGGCTGTGGAATTGCATCTAGTTATATTAGCTTTAGAGTCTTTGGCTGAAGTGACACCAGAGACTTTAAAAAAGGCGGCACAAACTCTGAGTTTAGATGTGGAATATATCCAAAAATGGCAATCGCAAAAATTGACGGTCGAAGGGGGGCGATCGCTGGTTTTAATCATCTGTTATCTAGCTAGACAAAATCAAGCCTTGCTGCGCCGCGCCATTGCTTTGATTGAACAATTAGAAGCACAAAATCAGGATATCCGAGAGATTTCTTTGATGCGGGACTACCTGGATAAATTCATCCAAGGCTATGATCAGCAGTTTCCGGTTAACCGACCCATTCCGGAAGAAGATATCATCCCCTTCGCGCAAAAACTGCTAATTGATTTACTATTTTATAGCAGTCCTGATGGTTTCGGGAGGTTTTGGTCAACCCTGCTAATGCGATCGCAAACCAGACAACGCGGTTATAATATTAATAAAAACCAGCCCTAAAATCCCCCATCTTATGTTAATCAGCCGACAATATACCCCCCCCACTTGTACCCTAGAAGTTAGCGCCAATACTTCTTTCTGGAGTCGCTGGAAACATGAGAGTTGGGATAACTTTCGGTTTAAACTTTCCTTTGATGACCCCCGTCTCTCGGAAGATCAATATATCAGCATAGAAGGCGATCGCCATAATTTAACCAACCTCTATGAAAGCCTCAACAGGTATATTAACGACTTTCTGACGGCTTCCCCCTTGTCGGAAATTGACCCCACTCCCGAAGAGTCTCCCCACCCGCAAAATCTCTTAACTACCTGTTCAGACTTCCAGATCAAGCCTGATGGCTTATTATACCATGATTTATTTTTAGGAAACTTAGCACCTAGTCCGGCGGAATCATTCGTTCATTTAAGCGCATTACAGTTATTTGATGTCGCCGCCGCCTTGCGGAATTGCATCACGGAAATAGAACCTTTTTTAACCCCAGAAAGTCAGCCAAAACGTACCTCTCCCGCGTGGCTACGAACTTTGATGATCATTATTACTACCACGGGACTATTTACGGGAATTATCCATTTAAGCAATTATTATCGTCGCGATCGCCATTTAATTTCCACCCCAGAAACTCCCCAAATTTCCACTTCTATACCTCCGGCGGAAATCATCCCGCCGCCACTTCCAGAATTTCCCATTGATGAACCCCCAGCGCCGCCTAAAATAGAAATACAAGTAGCGCCAGACCTTCCCCTAGTTGATACAGTACCTTTAACCATTCCCCCACCCCTATTTGATCAACCTCCCCCTTCCCCTGAATTAATCCCTAATATTACTAACACAGGGCGGGAAACAGATGGCATAATTATTATTCCGATAGAACCCGTTAATAGAACCCCTGCTAACGGGACGGTTAACCGCCCAGAAACTCCTCCCCCTCCCACACCCTTAGCGCCGCCTCCCACTCCCCTATTTGACATAGGAACAGTACCAGAAAATATTAACCTTCCCCCCCTGCAAAATGCTAGAGTTCCCGAAACGGATACCCCGGAAAATTATGCAGTTCAGGATATCCCAGAAGACAGCGAAAATGCGGAACCAATTGCACAGCTAACTAAACGAGAACCTCGGATAGCCTCTATTCGTTCCCTGAATAATACGGTATTTGATGAAATTCCCCAGGTGGCGGAAGTACGGAGTTATTTTGTAAAAAATTGGTATCCTCCCAAGAATTTAAACAGAATATTGCAGTATCGTTTACAAGTCAATTCCCAGGGTGCTATTGACAGTATCACTCCCTTGGGTGAAGCCTCGTTTAACTGGCTACAACAGATTAAATTACCATCAGCAAATGAGCCTTTTGTCTCGCCTATGGAAGATGGAAAGACCGCTAAAATCAGGGTGGTTTTAGACCCCAGCGGTCGGGTTCAGACTTTCTTAGAACCCCAAAATTAGCATTGGTTATTACCCAAACAACTGGGATAATTAGACTCATAGGTGTGTGGGCGTTTTCCAAACAATTGATAGCGGTTATCCCGCACCTGTTCATAAATGCGATCGCCTGCCCATTTTAGCCCCGGCATTCCTCGATAAGCCTTGACAAATAGCTCCCCACCTGGTAAGATGTTGCCGATTTCTTCGGCGGCATCACTACCCTGCCATCGTCGTTGTGGCTGGTTTACGTCAATCAAAATCATCCCCATTAAACAGTCTTCGGGAGTAATATTTAACTGTGCTAATTTTGCCTCATCCTGCATAGGAATATAACTAAAACGTTCACCGCGATCGAGATTTTCCAACAGTTGCACTAAGTTACTGCACAGGTTACAGTTTCCATCGTAAATTACATGATATAGCATCAATTAATCACAGTTGACGACAGTTGATAATTATAGCATATTTTCGGAGACATGACTAGGGAATCTTTATAACTCCATAGGTGCAATGATACCCAACTTTTCTTGCAGTGCAAATCGCAAAATCGACTGTGTGACGATAATTAATCCTAGTCTAGCTTGGGATAATTGGGGGTGATGAAGTTTAACCTCTCCCCAAATACGACATTGGCGCAAAAAGCGATCGCATTTATCGCTGATTTTCATGGCTACCTTTTTATCATCCATCTTCCTAGGTGGATAATACCAGAAATCGACCCCATCAATTAACTCGCCAATCAGCATTTTTTCCGCATCATGAACTAACCGCAAATTCCCGGAATCATCTAACCAAGGTATATCCCTAGGGGTAGCTAATTGCCATATAGAAGGGGTAACAATTGGTTCTGTTTCCACCAAAGAAATTAAGCGATCGCCATGAGCCATTCGCAACAAAGAACAGCAACGAGCATGGATATATTGAACCGGGAACAAATCGGAATCCAAACTCTGATTATCGGGAGAATGAGCAGTGATTGGTAAACCATGGAGCCGGATATTTTCCAACCAATTTACCACCCCCAAATCAGTAATATCAAATTGAATCATTCCCGATGGTAGCACCGTGGTAATTATACCATCATCCACCATTTTATCAGCTTGATTAGCCACAATTAAATTAGCAATTTCCACGGGAGATTGAGAATTGATGGCAGCCAATTTAATAGCGATCGCCGATATATAACGAATGGGGCTACCATTGGGAACACGAGCCAGAGGGATATCAACCGAACCTATATAATCAGCATCAAGTCCCCTTAATCCATAGCCCAGGGAGTTAATTAAACTTTGCTTAATTACCAGATTTTCCATAAAATTTGCTATAATAGCCACCATCAAAACAGCAAAACTTGACTCATGCTAAACTCTTTTAAACACCGATTACCTACCCTCATGGTGACTATGTTCTGCACCCTAGGAATTTTAGTAAACGGCTGTTCATCAGTTACCGGATCTTCAGATTTTGAACAACAGGTTTTACAAGTAATTCGCAATAATCCCGAAGCTATATTAGAGTCCGTACAAGCCTATCAGCAACAGCAACAAAACCAACTCAGCCAAGCGCGATCATCTTTTTTACAACAAATGAAAACCCAACCACGGGCGATTATTGGTGATTCTCCCACGTTTGGCGCAGCGGATGCGGAAATTGTTTTGGTAGAGTTTTCTGATTTTCAGTGTCCCTTCTGTCGTCGCGCCCACGGAACCATTAAAGAGTTTATGGACAGACACCAAGACCAGGTTACTCTCGTGTTTAAGCATCTCCCCCTCAGTCAAATTCACGCCCAAGCCTTACCGGCTGCTAAAGCCGCCTGGGCGGCGCAACAACAAGGTAAATTCTGGGAATATCAAAACGCTCTTTTTGAGGGTCAGGATGACCTAGGAGAGGCACTATATGAGGCGATCGCCATTTCCCTAGGTTTAGATTTAGAACAATTTAACCGCGATCGCAACAGTGATGGAGCGATCGCCGCCATTGAACAGGATATGCAATTAGCCAGCGTTCTAGGCATTTCTGGGACCCCGTTTTTTGTCATGAATGGGGAAACCCTATCTGGGGCTGTAGACCTGTCAACCCTCGAAGAAACCCTCGCAGAGGTCATCGCTCGCGAATAACTTTTAACTCCACTGCTGCCAAAACCTGATAGGCTAGATCACAGTTTCCACCCTTACTCACTCAAGTTTCCGTGGTCAAAAACCGTGAACCACTCGAAAGTTTAGTCCTCTACCACCTGTTTAAGTGGTCTGTGGTTAGCCCCATGCTCCATGTCTATTTTCGTGGTCGCATTTATAATGCCGAACGGATGCCCCAAACCGGACCCATTGTCGTAGTTAGTAATCATGCTAGTGATTTTGACCCCCCAATGCTGTCCAACTGCGTCAGGCGACCCGTAGCATTTATGGCTAAAGAGGAACTCTTTAAGGTTCCCGTCCTCAAACAGGCCATTTCCCTATATGGCGCTTATCCAGTTAAACGGGGTGCTGGCGATCGCAATGCGATCCGAGCCGCTCTCAATTCCCTAGAGGAAGGTTGGGCCACTGGTGTATTTTTGCAGGGAACTCGCACCTCCGACGGTCGCATCACAGACCCGAAATTGGGCGCGTCATTAATTGCAGCCAAAGCACAGGTTCCCCTAATTCCTGTCTGTCTCTGGGGAACTCATGCTATTTTTAACAAAGGCTCTGCTTTACCCAGACCAGTTCCCGTCACCGTGAGAATTGGTGAACCTATGGACCCCCCCAAGTCCAGTAAGCGGGAGGAACTAGAGGCGATCGCTCATAATTGCGCCCAAATAATTAATGCTATGCACGATTTAGGGCGCTGAGTTTTCGCAGTACAACAACTAATCAAATCATGGAAGAATTAAAAGCACAATTAGCCGCCAACATTGATCAAGCACAGTGGGAATGGTTAATTCCCCATGTACAACGAGATGCAGTCGTCGTAGTCGATCGCCAATTGGATTTACTAGATGTCGGTGTCGCCATTAGCGAGGACCATGTTACTGACGTTCAGCGCTGGATTAGTGAACAACAGATTTATAAACCTTCTCCCCAGCAAATCTCCGATTGGAATGGCGATCAGACTAAACAATTTAATGCCCTAATTATCCAACCCTTTGTTTTGGTACAGGAAGCCTAAAATCATTCATACCCTCGCCATCCCACCACCACCTTAAACTTATGGGTTTTCGGGAATATTCTCCTTCTCGCTGATAGCCAATCTTCTTTTGTTTAGCCCCAATTCAAACAAAGCCTCCCGAACTTCTGGCTTGGACTCCCCAACAAGCTGTCCAGGTTCTACACCTCTGGCGATCGCACCTTCAAACATACTAACAATATCAGCTTGAGACTTAAATCCTGATAGATCGACTCTCATCCCACCAATTTCACTGCCAATTCTCGCCGCTTTACCTGTCCCAGTTGGGGAAAATTCTGCACTCGTACCCGAGGCATTATGTAGCTTACCAAAAACATCTCTCTTACCCATTTCCGAAGTTTCTCCTCCAATCAAAACCGCTCCTTTTAACTTAGCGGTAAAACAATATTCACCCTGCCTCCGTGAGACAGAGACACCGCCGCTTGCTTCGTCCACTTGCTTCAATCCCTTGCATACATCGGTTTTTCTTTTTGCCCTTCTCCTTGGGCATTTTTATCACCGGAAAATCCGCGAAAACCACGCGATCGCAATTCGGAACAGCCAAAGGTCAATCCCGCAAACCGGCGAGCACGAAGAAATCCCAGAAACCCAACGCCCCACAACTGCCGGAACTCGACATCACCACGAAAGTGCGGCCTATCAGTTCCAACAGCATCGACGTGATGGTTCGAGCCAATCCGGAGTCGGACAATTAATCAGGGGAGGACATATCGAATTGAGATGAAACGTTTCAGCATGGCTCCTCATTTGACAATTGCATCAAGTACAAATACAGACTTGATTTCTTTCAATTTACCGCGTTCCTGATATCGCGATACATACCCAACACATCTATATGAGCAATTCTGGAAGTTTCAGTCCCAATGCAATCGAGCTTCCCGAATATAACGAGGAGGTTGACTATCTTTAATTCGATACCATCTGTTTTTCCCATTTTTTGCAAACTGGGGCTGGGTTGTATCATCACTAATTTTGACTACAGCGCCAGGCTTATATTCTTCTTTCTTATGACCCTCTTCATCTCTGGCATGAGCTTTATCCTTGACTCTATATTGTTTCATCTTTTTGGATTGGTCAATTGATTTTTCTCCAAACAATAATTTTCGCTCGTCTTCCTTGATTTTTTTACCCAACAACTCTTTAGATGTAATGATACCTTGCTGCACATTTTTTTCCGCTTCCTTAAGCTCTTCTAACCACTTAGGATCTTTAACTGTTAGGCTCTTACCATCCTGACTCAGGGTCGTATAGTCAACGACCCGACCGCCAAATTCCGCACCGATCCTTCCGGCTTTACTGGTCCCGGTAGAAGACACCTCAGCCGGAGCGCCCCTCTGATCATGATACATACCAAACACATCTGTATGAGCCATTCTGGAAGTTTCAGCACCAATTAGTACGCTGCCAGGTTCTTTGCTGCTTGGAGGTCTGTAATATATGTACATATGACCGTGTCTGCCATCTGGTAGGATCACATCACCCGCCATATCTTCATTGCCCAGTCCCCCCAACGGTATATCCATGCCATAATGTTTGATGGTACCCACTATATCAAGGGTATCACCCTTGAGCTCCTTCAATGAATTTTTAGTAACCTCTACGTCGTGACTAGAAGCAATTCGAGTATCGACCTGTGCTCGGTAATAGTCACTGGATGTGTCTACATCTTTGTGATCATGTGATTTCGGTTTATCCTTTTGGACTGTGCCACCCAGCAGCCAATAAATAAACTCATGCTGTTTTTCAGTGCCTCCAAGAGGGGGCAAATTGATCATGACACGACCGCCGTGGGAGAGTGCCACTGCAACGTTCTCTTGCCATTCCTCAAACTTGGGTTTGTCTTGGTCATCACGGTACATTAATCCATGCTGAAGAACAATAAAAACTCGTTTCAGAATGGCAATGGCTGAATCCGTTTGTTCCTGATATTTTTTGGCGATCTTTTGATTTGACTCTGGTATAGTTGTCAAATCATTATTTAGAGTTTTTTCCCACATTTCAGTATCTTTATCATAGATACCTTTCTTCACTGCTTCATAGTTTTCCTTTTTCTTCTTGGTATCTTCACTATTGGGATCGGTTTTTGCAGCTTTCTCGTACTCTTCTTTAGCTTTCTTCATCTCCTTCGCTTCATGACGCAAATATCCTGGGGTTTGACGAAATTTTTCATCCTTAATTCCTAAATCTCGCTGATATGTCGCAATTTGCAGATGGTGAATTGGACTCAATACTGCCTCTCCACGAACATCAGGCAAAATTCTCGCACTCAGTCGGACAAAGTCATGTTCTTCATATCTTTCCCAATCTTTGATCACTCGTTTTTCTTCTGCCACCTTTTCTAACTCTTCCTGGGTGAGAAAACCATTTTGAGATAAGTAGGTTTTTCCTTTGGGAATTTGACTCAACTCTTGTATCACTTTAACGATATCATCTGTCAGAAAACCTTTGCCCAAGTCGATTTGCTTTGCTAGATTCATATCTTGCCATACTGTTTCACCTTTTTTGTTTTTATAGTCTCGATTTTTAATTTTTGTCAATTCGTTGATTTTTTCGATATTATCTTTTTGTGATTTTAAAGCATCATCATTGCTATTGACACGTTTATTGGCGGAGATATAAGTTCCATACAACTGCAATCGAGTTGCCCGAATATAACAAGGAGGTTTACTATCTTTAATTCGATACCATTTATTGTTGCCAGCCGGATCGATCTTGTGCTGAGTTTCATCATCACTAATTTCGACCAAATCCCCAGGATTATATGTTTCTTTACTCTTATCATTTTCATCTCTGGCATGAGCTTGATCTTTGACTGTATATGTTTTCCTTTGTAGCGTGAGTAAGCCCCCAGTAGCGACGGTTGAATTGTCGTCTTTTTTAGACTGAATTTGACTCCCACCCTGCTGCACCACATGGGTCAACTCGTGGGCGATGAGCTTTTGTCCGCCCCGACTCTCCGGCCGATACTCTCCCTGTTTGAAAAAGATATCTTGACCCGTCGTAAATGCCTTCGCTTGGATGGATTGATTCAATTGACTCGCTTGGGAATTATCATGAATCCTCACACCCCTAAAATCTGCCCCCATCGCCTGTCCCATTTGAGACTGTAAATGCTCATCTAAGGGTTCACCACCACCCTTTTCTCGTTGAATTGATGACTCTAAATCTGCCGAAACTTCCCCACCCGCACTCGCTGTCTGTGGCTTCATCTGTACATCACCATCATCATCAAATTCCTCCTCATCAGACTCTCGCTGTAGGGTATTTGATAGCTCTTCTTTTTTCTGCAACTGAGAAATCCTCGGAGTCCTCAGCAACTGTGGTTGTTCCTGGCCTCCTTCTGCTTCCTGTTTCTGAACCTCCGGGTGCGTGGGGGGAGATTGAATCTGGTCTACAACTACATCCGCCACCCGGTCCGCTTCCTGTTCGTATTTATCCCCTACCGCCCCCACCGTCAGTTTAGCTTGAATCGGCTGCTGCGGTGTCCCATTCGTCGGGTTATCCCTTTGGGCTAAAGTCTGAAACACCCTCTGCATTGGCGCGTTGGGTTCCCCTTTCATCTGGATATCATCATCCTCCGTCCGTTGTATCGGTTCTGGCGATCGCTTCGTATTAGCAAAAACCGGGATATTAGCTAAATCGAACCCAGAGGACTCCTGCTGAAACTGCATTTCTGGCCGTGTCAGCTCCTGGTCTCGCCCTGCAAAATTCGCATCCTGAAACGGTCGAGACTGAAACTGTGCCTGGACAGGAACTGCATTGCCTTTCGCTTCATTGTGGCGTTTTTTCCGGCGTTGGATTTTCATCAGTATGTCCTCCTAACTTAGAGCTGATTTGTATACAAAACTTTAATAAACCTGAATTGTTGGCTGGGACTGAATTCAACTCACTTCAGAAATTAGAGTCTGAGCGATCGCGTTTTTATTATAACTCAAAAATTGACCGGTTGATGTCAATAAATGTAATTTTTGATGCAAGGACGGCAACAACCGGCAATTAAACCATCAAAACACTCACAAAAAATTGACCCTTTTCAAAAAATTTATTTATTATGGTTCGATTTGACGGATGGCTTCTGGCGGAAATTGATGACCTTCCATCACCATCATCAGGCCCGAAAAATATCGCTCTACCGTCTCAACATTGGTGTAGATCAATGAGTGAATTTGATGCCGGCTCAACGATCCACCTTCGACATCAATACTCGTTTTATATCGAATTTCACCGTCGCCAAAGTCCATTTCAAAATTGCCGATGCAGAGTCCATAGTTTGCTCGGCAAATAAATTCGGCAACTTGAGGAATTTTTGACTCGGGTACTTTAGCCACTAAAATCGAGTAAAAAATAACTTGTTGTTCTTCTTCTCTGACTTTTGCTTCGCAGATCCACCCTCGTGTTTGACCGTCAATTTTGAAAAACAAAATATTTTCTTTGGGGGGGATTTTTGCCCACTTAATCCCTTCTTCTTCAAACCAATTAATCACCATATCAGTCAAACTTTCGGACTGTTGTTTTTTCTCTGTGTAGGAGATGGGGGATTTTTCCGGTAAATTTTTGACCAAATTTTCTAAAATAACGTTGACCGAATTGATCAGATTTTCCAACAAATTTAGTAGGTCAAATTCATCGATGTATTCGGGGGAAATTTTTGGCTTTATTTCACTCAAACTGTCGATAATTACGGACGCTTGTTCCGACAGAAATTGTTGTTTGTCGGGAGACAAAGTTTCGGATTGGTTGGATTGCAAAAAGCTCAAAAATTGGACTATACTATTTAAGGTAACTTCTTGAAAATCTTGGCCCAAAAAAATATCTGACCACCCCACAAAATCCCATAAAGTTCTATAGTTGACTATCCGCAAAGCAAACCAACTCTCAGTCCGACCCATTTCCGATCCATTTTGGCGATCGCACCATTCCCAAAATCGACTGACAATGTGTTGCGGATCGTCCCCCGCTTGAATTAGCCTTTTTAATAACACAGGAGATAACAATAGGGTAATTTGAACGTCCCCAGATGACACTAAATTGATCGCCTCATGCCAACCCTCTAATACTTCTGGCGTGATATAAAATAAGCGATCTTGAAGAATTTTTTGATAAGTTAAACTCCCCACTTTTGCCGTCAATTGCAGTGCGGTCACTTGCCTTTCGGAACCGAGTAAGCGCAGGTACTCTGCATCTAAATCAATGAATTGTTCGTCAATTCCTTGCATTACAAATTTTCGTTCAACAGGAAAAACTAAATTTTCAGTCAATTGTTTTCTCCTTTCAACTGTTCCGATCATTTAATCCTATCGTGAGGCATCGGATATTTTCACTTTTCCCCTATCAACTCCATACCGACACGCAACAATCGACCGTCTCAGGAAGACCCGAGTTTTCGCGCAATTTGTTCGACCATATGATTTTTTAATTTATCTTCTAAGGCTTTATTTTTTTTCTGTTTATTTTCCAGGCGGTCTGATTGTTTTTTCATCTTTTTGTCCGATTTTGTGAACTCTTTATTTCTTTTCTCGGCGGTTTTTTTGTCTTTCTTTTTTTCCAATATTTGATTGTATATATCGCCGTATATTTCCATCATATTTTCCGCTTCTAAGCCCAGACGTTCAATATCCTTGATGTTCAAGTATTTCTTAATTGCCTGCATCTGTGCTTGACGATAATCATATTCTAATTTGTCCGATTTCAGGACTCCTTCTTTCGCTTGTTGCATCGCTTCTACAGGTAAACCTAACTTCTGTAGCGCTTTTTCAGCCAAAGCATCGCCCGCCCGCAATTTTTCATAAAGCAGCGTCGCGATTTCATTCCGTTTTTTACCTAGAATACCCCCTCTCCGTTTCCTAAACCAATGACCAATTTTGTACAGCAGCAATCCCACTGCGCCCAGTCCCCCCAAGGCGGCTAACGCGGCACCAATTGCCCATCCAATTGGGTTGGAAGCCAGAACTAAACCGATAATTCCTCCTCCAATACTAGCTAATCCAGAACTAAAAGCCAGAGCTCTTCTGCCACTTTTTTCATATTTTTGATCGATCGCATACTCCACGGCATTGACGACATCGGGATTGTACTGTTTGAACCCCGGATTTTGACTTTTAGTTTCATGCAGCAACTCTTTCAAAGAGTTTTTGGTCTGAATTGATTTCGCCATTGCACAGGCATCAATTACCGATGTAATGGCAGCAAAGAAGACTCCGGCTATACTGGCAATTTGGGCAACGATACTCACGACTGGACTCACTGCATTAAGCACCTTAGCAGCCCCACCAACAGCCGTATTCAAGACTTCTCCCGCAGTGTATGCTGCCCCCTCGATTTTGGTTCGCTTATTTTTTGAACTAACATCCTGAATTTTCTGGTTGGCTTGCTCCTGTTGCTTTGGTACTAAATCCGAGTTTTTTGGCAGTTGTGCTTTGGCTTCTTGGGAGACAATTTCAAATTTAGATTGTTTCGGTGGCGCTTCCTCTGCTGCCGACTCTTTCTGGTAGAGTTCCGTTACAACCTGAGACAATTCCGGATTTTTAGACAGTAATTTTTCGAGTTCTCCTCCCGCCTCCTGACCGACATTTAGAGACGTTTGTACCTCGGTTCTACTCGGCAATTTATCCCCGTAAATTTTGGGCATATTTTTGCTCACATAGAGCTCTGCATCCTGTTTAATTTTTTTCGGATCTTCTCCTTCACGTTGAATTTTGGCTTCGGAAACCCTACCGACAGGAAAAAATTGCGGGGAATTTTGTCGGTTAATTTTTCTGACACCCGACCCCGAACCTTGCTGCACCACATGGGTCAACTCGTGGGCTATTAGCTTTTGTCCGCCCCGACTCTCCGGCTGATACTCTCCCTGTTTAAAAAAGATATCTTGACCCGTCGTAAATGCCTTCGCTTGGATGGATTGATTCAATTGACTCGCTTGGGAATTATCATGAATCCTCACACCCCTAAAATCTGCCCCCATCGCCTGTCCCATTTGAGACTGTAAATGCTCATCTAAGGGTTCACCACCACCCTTTTCTCGTTGAATTGATGACTCTAAATCTGCCGAAACTTCCCCACCCGCACTCGCTGTCTGTGGCTTCATCTGTACATCACCATCATCATCAAATTCCTCCTCATCAGACTCTCGCTGTAGGGTATTTGATAGCTCTTCTTTTTTCTGCAACTGAGAAATCCTCGGAGTCCTCAGCAACTGTGGTTGTTCCTGGCCTCCTTCTGCTTCCTGTTTCTGAACCTCCGGGTGCGTGGGGGGAGATTGAATCTGGTCTACAACTACATCCGCCACCCGGTCCGCTTCCTGTTCGTATTTATCCCCTACCGCCCCCACCGTCAGTTTAGCTTGAATCGGCTGCTGCGGTGTCCCATTCGTCGGGTTATCCCTTTGGGCTAAAGTCTGAAACACCCTCTGCATTGGCGCGTTGGGTTCCCCTTTCATCTGGATATCATCATCCTCCGTCCGTTGTATCGGTTCTGGCGATCGCTTCGTATTAGCAAAAACCGGGATATTAGCTAAATCGAACCCAGAGGACTCCTGCTGAAACTGCATTTCTGGCGATGCCACCTCCTGGTCTGGCGGCGCAAAATTCGCATCCTGAAACGGTCGAGACTGAAACTGTGCTTGCATCGGTGCAGAGCCAATTGATACTTCGGGTGAACCTTTCTTTCTACGTTGTATTCTCATCAGAAGCCCTCCGATTAGCTTGATCTGATTGCTCTAAATTTAATTAATCATCATCAAAAAGGCGATCGCACCTTAATTTTAAATCAAAACGGAATTATTCTCCCAATTCTCCCCGAACCAAATCCGCAATTTCCCCGATCCAGCGTTGTCGTTCTCCATGTTCGAGATTAAGAATATCAGCCCGAGACCAGTGGAAATAAAAAGCAATAAAGGCTACCTCCCGATACAAATCCTCTAGGGGGTAGCCCGCAACTCCCCCGCCAGAGAAATCCCCGCCTCTGGTGGATTAATCTGATTATATACCCCCTGTAAATAGTCCAAATCCGCTAAAAACAATCCCTCCAAGATATCCGGTCCCACCACAGAAATCTCCCCCAACTGGACAATGGATCGCGACAGCATCACCAAAACTCCATAGGCTGGATTTTCCCTCACCCGCAGATCTCTTTCTCGGAAAAGTTCATCCCACCCTGTCAGCGATCGCATGATTACCTCTCGATGCAAAGTTCCCTCCCCGTCCAACAATCCAACGGGGAGGGTAAAGCAAAATTGGGTCTGTGGCAAGTTTTCCGACAACATTAGATTAGGGACTAGAGAGTTTTGTAGCAGCCGGTGCTAGATAGGCCTTAATTAAACACTGGGGACACTGGCGCACCCGCTTTAGCAGAATAGGCTCCTACTAGGAACCCCCCCGCCTAAAAGCCACGGAGGATGTCAATTTCCTATCGTCGCTCTAAAAACGCGCCCAACTTTAATTAATCAGAGTCCGACTTGACCAAGCCGTTAATTTCCCGGTAGAAATCTTGCAGATAAGCCAAATCTACCGCAAACATATTCTCAATCACCGCCGTGGACACTTCCTGTAAACTACCGAGTTCAGTAATCACCCTGGCCAGGATAATCACAGTTGCATAGGCGGGATTCATCTGTACACGAGGATCGCGCAGCGGGATAATCTCATCGATCGCCCGCGACAGTCGCATCACCCCCTGTTGGTGCAGGTTCCCTTCCGGGTCCAAATACCCCTTGGGTAAAATAAACTCAAACTCCGTTTGCATCGTTTAATCGTGCCTTAGCAAAAGAATCGGGCTTTAAAGTCCCGTGTAACTACCTCGCGCCCAGCGCGGCGAGTACGTCACAAGATACGTTCAAACCCTTCGCAAGCAATTTCCAACTCCTCAACGGCTAAATCGCTTCCCGATGCCATATTATCGGTGATGCTATAACTAACCGGCCAGCCGCCACTAAAAGCAAACCGCGCCCCTTCCGAACTATCCTGACGGTAAATGGTCAAAAAACCATTTTTAAACTTAGATACCCAACCGCCATCATGGACAGTCGCGATCCAATCCCACAGTGTAGTGGAAGCCGTTAGTCCCCGACGCAGAGAAAAATTATCAACACTGTTGTTACCCGGAAGTTTAGTGCAAATCACCTGACCTCGAGTCGCCTTTCCCCACCTTTTTGGGAAGACCTCATTGTGGGTAATGACAGTCTGGGAATATTTGAACCCTCGGCACTCCATAAAGTAGCCATCCACATCATCCCGGCTGCCGTCCAAATGCAAAGCCACATAAAAACGGCAGGCGGTCAGAACTTCATAGAGATGATGTTTTTGGTTAATTAAATCACCAATCATGCCAATCGCTACCCTAACTAAACACTACACTTGTTCCCAAAGTTGCTACTTTCTGCAACCCGGAATGGCTAATTTCAATGGTTTCCTTAAACAGATCCGTTGAATCGGAACTAGCTTGGGTGGTTGTATATTTAGCGGGGAGACAGTCCCTCAAATTCCAACGAGCCCCCTCCGAGCCATCCTGTTTGTAAAGTACCAAGGAAGCATCACTCACCTTGGCGATCGCATCAGTTTTACCACCAAGCATCGCCGGCGGATGACAGTCGAGATACCATTTTACCAGGGCATCATTTTCAGCGGTAGTGATAAACTCCAGAGTCATATTTTCAAAAGTCACCGATGCTGGGGTAATTTGAGTTGCGCTTCTAACGTCTTTTCCCGAACCGATAGACTGTCCCTCTGCCGCCGGGTCGATACTAATAGAAATTCCACTCACTTTGGAAATCAGCAAACGAGTATTATTGCCAAATTCAAAGTAAAACCGCGCAGAAGTCAAATATTCATAAGCCATAATTTAAATCTCTCCTAACTGATAAGCGATTTGAAGGTCTTGTAGGGGCGGGTGCTAGATCCGCCACGGGAAAACCAGCCAACTACCTGCACCCGCCCTTCTTCTTTCAGGGGACGGGAAAACCAGCCAATTCTGGACCCGCCCTTCTTTCAGGG
>NZ_JARPLC010000013.1:9158-11834 GCF_032350395.1 Limnospira sp. PMC 289.06 | reverse complement strand
CAGCCAATTCTGGACCCGCCCTTCTTTCAGGGGACGGGAAAACCAGCCAATTCTGCACCCGCCCTTCTTTCAGGGGACGGGAAAAATCAGCCCGATTCGATCACCCGCCGCCGATGCTGATTTACCCGAACTTACCCATAAATTAAACCGCAGCCCCACTCCTCATGCTGCCAACTTGACCACCCATAGCAACCTCTTTGGTAATCATTTCAGCAACGATTTCGTAGGTTTCAACCGCCAAATCCCCCGAGGTCGAGTCCATATCAGCGATCGAATACTTTTTCGGCCAAGCACGTTCGAGGTTCCAGCGTAAAACCTCTTCTCCGTCAGGAGAATACAGCACCACAGAACCACTAGCCCGGTACTGAGACCATTTCCCTTCTCCTCCCTCTTCCGGTGGTAGACAGGCTTTGAACCAAGCAAATAGCTGGCGGCTGGCATCGTTGGGGTCGTCGCTGATGTAAGTTTCGATGGTCATCGACGGGTTGGTTTCGTAACCGGCGATCGTGCTTTGGCGAACCCGGCGACCTTTGCGACCAGAACCCAAGGCTTTATCACCTCCGGCTACTTTTCCCTCGTAGGTCAGGGCTGCCATACTTTTGATATAAGCATTTTGGACAATATTCCCAACAGTATCATTGCGAAAATCAATTTGATACCGGGTGGCGGTAGTGGTAAAAACCGGAGCAGCACTACTCATAATTCGATTCCCTTGTGTAAGTGTCAATATCAAAAAAATCCCAACTGCCTCCAATCGGTTGGTTTTGGAGGCAGAGATTTAAGAGAGTTGGCTTATTCGCCTTCACCGTCAGCCGTCCACTGGCTGATGCGGAATATCACAAATTCAGCCGGACGCACTGGACAGACACCCACTTCCACAAACAGCCGACCCAGCATCATGCTTTGGGGGCTATTGAGTTCAGCATCGCACTTCACATAAAAAGCCTCACTGGGACTGCCACCGATTAAGGCTCCCGATCGCCATAATTCAGTTAAGAAGCTGCTAATGGTGCGTTTGACCCGCTGCCAGAGGTCTTCGTCGTTCGGTTCAAACACCACCCACTGGGTACCGTTTTCGATAGATTTTTCGATGTAGCTCATCAGACGGCGAACGTTGATATAACGCCATTCAGTTTTGTCGGGTTCCACCAAGGTACGAGCGCCCCAGATCCGGATACCCCGGTTCTCAAAAGGCCGGATACAGTTGATGCCAATAGGGTTCAGCAGTTCCTGTTCTCGGAAGTTGCACGGGTGAGTTAGACCGATCACACCTCGTGGGACTTCGTTAGCAGGCGCTTTGTAAACCCCCCGGGTTTCGTCCACCCGCGCCCATACTCCTGCCATGTGGCCGCTGGGGGGAATAGCTATGGGTCGTCCGGCGTTGCGGGGGTTCGGAACTAGAATCCACGGGTAGTACAGTGCCGCAAATTGCGATCGACGGTTAAATTCTATGCTCAACCAACGGCTGATCTCTTGCGGTTTTACCCGATCAGGCGGCGGGTCAAGGATGATCATTCGGTTGGGGGCGTTGGGGATGTCCCCGTCTGCGGCTCCCTCGCACATACTCACCATCAAGTCCATTAGTCCGTGGAGTTGATCAAGATCAATCAATCCCTGTTCGTAGACTTTCATTAAGTCTGGACAGCAAATGATAGTTACTTCGTCGATTTCAAACAAGCCCCGAATCCCGGTGCGCTCCTCCCTCACCCCTTCTACATGGCGCGCTAAGTTTTCTGTTTCTGCAATGATCGCCCCAGGACTAACTTCATACACCCCGTTAGACGGGCGACGGGCTAGGGGACTGCCACTGATGGCTAAATCCGTGGCGATAATATACTCAGATGCCTCCAGAGCGCTAACCACATAATCGGCTACTGCTGTTTCGATGTCTGGATTCATACTCAGGTGTGGGAACCGTTCGAGTTCCTCACCTCCCTGGCGAATAACTACGGTGAAAAATTCCCCTGTATTAGCAGTGACGATCGCTTCTGATGCTTCCGTTTCTTCGCTGGGGGGTTTGGGGTATCCTTCTGTAATTTGTACCCGGATAGAGCGATCGCTCACAGCCAGAAACCTGTTTTGGGAACTATCTGTTAGGGAACCCTCAGAACCACTATCTTCCGCATTTTCACGGATGGAAAATCTTAACGAAGGACGATTAGCGCGGTTGACAATTTCGGTTCCCGTTTCCCTCACTTCCGGCTTAGGAGAACCTGGGAGTCCTGTTCCCATGCTAGTAATCCAGCAACGACCGCCGCCGTTGAGAAACCAACCGTACACTGAAAAGGGAAGATAGGCTCCGAACTCCGTAAAACCGTCCGAGTTAGTTCGACCGAAGTATTCCAGATACTGCTTCCAACTGGTTACTAACATCGGCTTAAAAGGTTCAGCCCCACCTCGGATATCCTCCGTGAAACCGACAAATCCCGCTACAGCGGTGGGAACACCCTGAAGAGGTCGAGAGCCGCGATCGACCTCCTCAATGTAAACGCCAGGTGCAAAATAATCAAGCCTAGCCATAAAATTTTTTCTCCCTGATATGGGTGGTATGTATGGAAGTGGGCAAGTATCCCACTCTCAACTAAGTAGGGTGGGGCTTTCTCATCCTGAATAACTCTGGTGCGTCAGGTAGAATTTCACCGGGTTTCCCGATAATTTACCGGGTCTGACGCACCC
>NZ_JARPLC010000013.1:0-9149 GCF_032350395.1 Limnospira sp. PMC 289.06 | reverse complement strand
CAGGTAGAATTTCACCGGGTTTCCCGATAATTTACCGGGTCTGACGCACCCTACACATTCGCGACACTTTTTCGGCTATTCCCCGAAGCAGTTGCCGGCAAACCTCATCCTTCAATAACTGCAAGAATTAGCGCGTCATTACCTTTCTTCTCCTTTGACAACAGAAGAATTTTTGCCAGCATTCAAAAAACCTGGCAGCTAGGGAAGATCAACAATCCAGTAATGTCCAGTTTTTACTTATTTACTACTTATTGTATTAGCTCAATCACAGCCACCCAAAACCCCGTCGCTTCCTCCGAGTTTTCGGGGATGCTACAAAATCGCTTGATCTACAACGATTGCAGTTGTTGAAAATAATACAGCCAAACCTATAACAAATATACTAATTTTTACAACCATTGTTTAAGTGAATTAAAGTTTTGTGAATATTTGTGAATTTCTTGTTAATATATATAAAATTGGCGGTTGAATCCGATCGCACTCAGACTGAAAGTGGTATTAAATAATGGAAGATCAGAAGATCATCAGATTAGTTCTCATAAATCCGCGATCCCATCATTCCCACCCCTTTAACTGGCCAAATCAGCCATGAGCAATCATCTAGCGGTCGCGACCGCCACCGCGACCTTACAGCGGATTATACAGCGAGCCGTGCAGAGAGACGTGGACGGAGCGCGAGTCACCACCGTGCGCCCAGACGGTTCGAGCGGGTCAATTCCCGAAACAGGTGTGAATCTATACCTGTATCACATCAAACGTAACCCAGCCCTCACCAACCAAGACACCCCCAACTTCCAACGACGGGGGGACATGACCCGACGCAGACAAGCGGCGATCGACCTATTCTATGTGGTATCCTTTTACGGGAATGATGGCGATCTCGAACCCCAGCGCCTGCTGGGTAGCGTCGTCCAAACCCTGGAAGACCAGTTAGTATTGAGTGCGGACACCATCCGATCGACGATCGCCGATCCCACCTTTACCTACCTCGCGGACTCCGATCTGGCTGAACAAGTCGAACAAATCCGCTCGGAATTTATCTCTGTCTCCACGGACGAACTCTCTAAAATCTGGTCTGTGTTCTTCCAGACCCCCTACGCCCTGTCCCTGGTGTACAAAGTGACTGTCATCATCATCGAAAGCGACATCGCCGGACGTTCCGCCCTACCTGTGCGCGATCGCATTTTAGGCGGTACAGTCTTTCCCAAACAACCCGTCATCACCCAAGTGGTCGCCGTGGGAGGTAAAAATCAACCCATTTTCAGTAACAGCATCCTCTCCATTCGTGGCCAGCATCTCTCTGGTGTCTTAACCCAAATCCGCATCGCTCAAGTAGAAGTAACCCCCCAAGTACTCAACAGTGGGGAACTACGGCTCCCCTTGAGCCTGATTTCCCCCTCAGTGCTACGCGCTGGCGTGCAAAGCCTACAAGTCATTCACCTAAGCGCCCCACCCGCACCCCCCCGTAATGGGTCTCAGGTAGGGGGAACCACCACAGCGACTACCAGGCGTAAAACTCCCGCCCGTGTTCCCCAAGTGGAATCTAACGTCGCCCCCTTCGTCTTGCGCCCTACCATTGATGCGGTCACAGTCCTAGATTTAGATGGATTTGACGATGAGCCACGGTCGGGAACCCTCAGCATTAGCCTTAATTTGGCGATCGCCCCCGGTCAGCGAATTGTCCTGATGATGAACGAATACAACCTCAATAGCGATAATCCCGTGGGCTACCTATTCACCGCCCCACCCATTACTCGCGCCACGGCTACCGTCTCCATCCCCATTCGGGAAGTCAAACCCGGAGAATATTTAGTGCGAGTCCAAATTGATGGCGCAGAAAGTATGCTGACTGTAGACGACAACCCCGACAGTCCAACTTTTGAGCAATACATTCAACCCAAAGTAGCGATAAATTAAACAGCACCCCCTTCCCCATTTCCCCCGTGACCATGACTGACTCAAACAGCCCATTCACCCACGACCAACAAACTCTCATACTCGCCTTAACCCGAATTAAGGAAAGAATCAAAGCGGCATCATTAGGGGAAACCCGACCGGAAACCACCGTAGCAAACATCATCCCCCCTGTCTTAGAGCAACTGTGCGATACCTTTGGGCTATCTACCTTTGAACAAGATTTGCTGCTACTGTGCGCCGGAATGGAACTCGATGCCGATTTTCCCCTACTCTGCGCGGAAGCCAACGGCGACCCCCAAAAGCCCTATCCGACCTTTAGCCTCGCCCTCAATATCTTCGATGACCCCCATTGGAGCGCCCTAACACCCAATGCTCCCCTACGTCGCTGGCGTTTACTAGAGGTCGGAGGCGGTGCGGTTTTGACCCTCAGCCCCCTTCGCATTGATGAACGCATCCTCCACTATCTCATCGGGATACAGCATCTTGATGAACGCTTATTCGGGATTGTAGAATCCCTGGGGGAGCCCTCCCTGTTAGTCCCCTCCCATCAACAACTAGCCCTAAAAATTGCCCAAACCTGGTCGAACTTTAGCGAGGAGTCACAGTTACCGGTTGTCCAGATTTGCGGGGAAGATATGGCGACTCGACAAGCGATCGCACAGGTGGTCTGTCAACAGTTAGATCTAGAACTCTATCTGATGGATGGCGATCGCATTCCTTCCGCCACCGCAGAGTTCAACCTTATGTTAAAACTATGGGAGCGCGAGTCAGTTTTGGGAGGTTATGCCCTCATTATCGACTGCGAACAGGTAGAAATGAGTCGCCACGGAGACGGTATCTGGCAACTGATTGAGCGCATCGGTAGCCCCCTGATGATTACCGTTCGCGATCGCCTTCCGCAGCGGACCCGACCCCTGCTTAACTTCGAGGTTACTCGCCCGGGCGCTGCCGAACAGTACCAGTATTGGGAAGAACACCTCGGAGAAGGTACTACACACCTCAACGGCCACCTACAACGAGTTACCGCCCAATTTAACCTCCCCTCCCCCGCCATTATCGCCGTTTGTACGGCTACCGCCAGCCAGGGAATTTCCCCCGAAGATACAGAAACCTTTATTGACCACCTTTGGGATGCTTGTCGCCTCCAAGCTAGACCCCGCATGGAAGATATGGCCCAGCGCATCGAAGTTAAAGCCACCTGGGCTGATTTGGTTCTCCCGTCGGCTCAAATGCAAGTTCTGGAAACAATGGCCGCTCACCTCCGCCAACGTTCCCAAGTTTACGAAAATTGGGGTTTCGGTAAAAAAAGCGATCGGGGTTTAGGTATCAGCGCCCTATTTGCTGGACCCAGTGGCACCGGGAAAACCACGGCGGCGGAAGTTCTCGCCCAAGCCCTGCGACTCGATTTATACAAAATTGACCTGAGTTCCGTCATTAGCAAATATATCGGCGAAACGGAGAAAAACCTTCGCCGCGTCTTTGATGCTGCCGAAAGTGGGGGCGCGATTTTGCTCTTCGATGAAGCTGATGCCCTATTTGGTAAGCGCAGCGAGGTCAAAGACTCCCACGATCGCCATGCTAACATCGAGGTTAGTTATCTGCTGCAACGCATGGAAGCCTACCGAGGTTTAGCTATTCTTACCACCAACATGAAGGGTGCCCTCGACCCCGCTTTTCTCCGTCGCATCCGTTTTGTGGTCCAATTCCCCTTTCCCGATGCTAAACAGCGCGCCGAAATCTGGCGGCGTATTTTCCCCTCGGAAACTCCCACCGATGGGCTCACGGTTGAGAAATTGGCGCGTTTGAGTGTCTCTGGGGGTAATATCCGCAATATCGCCCTTAACGCCGCTTTTCTGGCTGCTGATGCTGAAGAACCGGTAATGATGAAACATCTACTCGCCGCCGCCCAAAGTGAATATATGAAACTGGAAAAACCTTTGATGGATAGTGAAGTTAAAGGCTGGGTTTAATAACTAATAATTGATATGAAAAAAGATATTTATTTAAATCAACAATTAACGTTTATTTTGCCATCACAAAAAACCCTCGAATTGTTGGCTGTGAATGGCATTGTTGCTGAGGATGATGGGAAGGATATTAATGTTTATCTGACGCTAGAAGTACCCTTTGATACCTATCAATTGATTGAAAAAGAACAATTGTTTAACTTGAAACCAGAGGTTTGTAGTCCCTTAATCGACCGCCAATTTGACCCTTACACCAATTTAACCCTAGAATTGATGCTCAAACCGGGTTTGCTGCCTCAACTCACCCAGGACGAAACCACCACGGCTACTCTCATCAATCACCTACAACAACCACCCGGACCAGAACCCCTACCTCACCAATTCACGGAAAACTGGTTTTGTTTGGGAGTGCGACAACAACAATTAGACAAAACGATCGCCTATCGTACCCTTTGGGATTGGGCAAATCCTGACACCCTCGCTCAACTGGTTGCTACGGGAAAAGACACTTTTCAGCAGTTAGGGGCGCAAATTAAAACGGCTTTGTCAACCGGAAGCCAAGCCCTCGAAGAAATTAGCAGGGAATTGGGCGCGCCACCAACAGGGGACTCGGATTCCTCAATTTCTGCCCCCATTTCCCAAATCATGGCGGCCTTTTTTAACCAAGATGATTGGGACTACGTTAGCTTGGACGAGGGAGCTACCCTAGAGATGGCATTTATTGGCGACAATGGCCGTTGGAGTTGTTCCGCACAAGCCAGAGACGAAGAACAACAATTCCTGTTTTACTCGATTTGTCCCCTGACAATTCCTGCGCCAAAGCGATCGGCTATTGCTGAATTATTAACAAAAGCTAATTCTGGTTTAATTCTGGGCAACTTCGAGTTAGACTATTCCGATGGGGAGGTTTGTTATAAAACCAGTATCGATGTAGAAGGCGATCGCCTTACCCCGGCTTTGGTAGAATCCCTCGTTTATACAAACGTGACGATGATGGACCAATACCTGCCAGGTATTATTGCCGTACTCAATGGTACATCCCCCGATAATGCGATCGCCCAAGTTGAGGCTGAATAAATACCCTATTTTCTCACCCCCTAATTGACTACCTAACACCTGCTTCTTGGGAAGCCTTATGCAATGGTAAGACCCCCTCAGCGCCCAATTCCCAAAACCCGAACCGGAAAAGCTCTCCGAGAAAGCACCGTTGCTACCGCCCAACACCGCGTCCGACGGGTCGGTTATAATGCCTTCGCTTCCGCCTATCGATTTCTCCCCCTGTGGGTAATTCGGCTTTTACCTTTCATTCGCGAAGATGTCCGAGATCTCCTCCGACGGCGCAAACGGGGCGAAGAAATTCCCGAAGACACAGACATCGAAATCCTCGATACGCCTCCACAACTTGCCGAAGTCAGCCCCAGCAGCCTCAACCCCTATCCCAAATATCGCTGTACCCACGGCAACCCTCTATTCTGCCCCCTGGCTACCTCATCCACCACCGCAGAAACACAGGTTTTAACCTGTCTACAATGCGGATTTCCCGCCTTCCTCGCCACCAAATCCGAAATTATCGGCAACCAAGGCCGATATCGCATCGTCAGTTTCATCGGTAGTCGGGGTCTGGGTCGCCTTTATCAAGCAGTGCAAACCAACAACAATAAAACGGTCATTATTAAAGAATATCTGCTCCCCCAACGTCACTTTAACCCACAGGAACAACAGCAGACCAAAACAGTATTTGAAAATGTGGCAGGATTAGTCCCTGCTGATGGTCGGGTGCAGGATTTTCGGCTGCTAGTCCCCTCAGAAGCGATCGCCGACCGCCACCAACCCCGCTGCTACACCGTTACCCCCACCCTCTCTAACAGCTATCCCACCCTGCGAACCTATATGCGCCAATTTGGTGCTATGACCCCCCAACAAGTCCTGCACCTCCTCGACCAGATTTTGCAAAGCCTGGAAGCCCTCCACACCCAGAAATACCGCCTCCCCTCCGGTCAAATTCGCGAATCTGTAGCCCACGGGAACCTCAGCCTGGACACCATTCTGATTTTACCCATCGAACAGCATCAGTTTCATCGCCCCCAATTTATCGCCTACATCGCTGACTTAGCCCTCACAGAAAAGCCATTTCAGCCCGGGTTAACCACAGTTACCCAGGCTGATCCTAAGCTCGATTTAACGGCTTTAGGTGCGATCGCCTTTGACCTTTTAAAAGGAAATTGGCAACATGATTTAACCTCCCCCATCGATGTCCGAGGGCAGACTTTCCGCTACCAATTCCCAGAAGACTGGCCCGAAAACTATCTCCCTCTGCAACAGTTTATATTGCGACTCCTGGGATTCAATATATCCTTTGAAAATGCCAAAGCCGCCCGGGAAGCCCTCCCTAAGTTATCTGAAATTGACGACAATTATCAAGCGATCGTCTTAGACACAGAAGATACAAAACCCCCTTTTCCCCGGCTGTGGCTTCTGCTACTGCTTCTGCTGGCTTTTTTAGGAGGAATTGGTATCTGGCGGTTATTATATCGCCCCTATGTCGTCCTAGCTGACCACCGTTTTTCTCCCTGTTGCATCAAAGATATTGCTGCTATTCCCAAAGGAACATTTAGCTACACTGCTGAGGAAAATGGCGTTTGGAATTATTCAATCCGACAGCGCAACTTAGTAGAAAAAGGGAAAACCTTAGAGTCAGAATTGCAACAGCGCATCCCAAATATGCTGAAATTGGTTTATAAACCCCAACCAACAACCGAAAAAGCACTGGCTAAAGTTCGCAACCAAGAGGCAGATTTTGCTATTACCAGCTTAATTCAGGACTTAGACAGAGACTTAAATGCTATTCCCTTTGCTTATGATGGTTTGGTCGTGTTTGTCGCCTTTAGTTACCAGCGCCGCCAGAATTCCTTACCTCACAATTTAAACGGACAAATATCAATTAAGCAATTGCGACAACTATACACCGGAGAAATTAACAACTGGAAACAGTTAGGAGGGCCGGATTTACCTGTGCAATTGTACATCCCCACCGATGGAGAAGCTATCCGCATTTTTGAAGAACGAGTCCTACAAACCGAGCGAGCGATCGCTCAATTTCGGCGACTGTGGCAAAAACCCTCCTCAGATAATTTTATCACAACTGAAACCAATGTCAATAGAATTCGCCAAATCCCCACTTTTCAAGCGATGAGAACAGTTCTTCAGGATTTTGAAGAACGACAAATTGGCAGCCTGTCTTTTGGCCCACTCAGCCAAGTTTTTCAGCAGTGTTCTGTCTACCCTCTGGCGATCGTAGAAGGCTTGAGACCAGCCGTACAACCCCTAAGCCATAACAATGAATCTATTACACCTGGAACCGATTTGTGCAATGATAAAGGTAGCTACTATCCATCAGTTGAGCTATTTCAAACTGGACAATATCCCTTAGCCTATTCTCTGGCTGTTGTTTATTCATTTGATAACAGTTTATCCCCGGTAGGGCAGAAATTTGCCGAAATTCTCAAAACAGAAGAAGCACAAAATCTGCTCATTAAAACGGGATTAGTTCCTTTACAAAACCTTAGCCAAAATCGTTAACCAATTTAATCATGAACCCTAACCAACCCCCAATACCACACCCACCCCCCGGACAACCTAGCCACCCCATTGGTTTAGTTGCGCCCGCCCAAATACAGTGTCATAATCCCAAAGATTTGATGTATAAAATCGCCCAAAAAGTTCACGCCGACCCGATGCTAAAGCAACAGATCCAAGAACGAGTTTACGAAATGTTAATTACTGAACTTAATATCAGCCGTGAACGATAGTAATCTCCATCTTTATTACATCTTTAATGATGTTCATAAATTGTTAACATATATCCGAGTAAATTATGGAAGCCATACCCAGCACTAATACCTTTACACCCCGCTACAATTATATCACAACTAATCGCTTTTATGTAGAAATGGAAAGCACAATTTCCGCATCTTTTTCGGAATGTTCTGGCTGGGGAGTAACCTTGCAAAAAGAAGCCTATTTAGAAGGAGGAGTTAATGACCAACAGCGAGTATTTATAGGTCATGCTGAGTTTGACGACATCACCTTAAAAAGGGGAATGACTAATAGTACAATATTCTGGAATTGGATGATAACTACTATGAGTAATCCCATATATAATCGTCGGAATATCAATATTTTAATGTTCAATCAAGCCGGGGAAATTATGCAAGCATGGACTTTGATTGGTGCTATTCCCATTTCTTGGAAAGCACCAGGATTTCAAGCCGAAGGAAGTTCAGTAGCGATCGAAGAATTAACCCTAGCTTATGAAGGGTTACAAGTGACCACACAAACCCAGGGTGCGGGAGGTGTAGCCATCAATAGAAGGCGGGATCGTTTTGGATACTTTTAAAGGACAAATTATCAAATATCAGACTAATTTTTGTGGTAATTTGACTCAAGGTATATGTCTACAAAATCGGATAAAATTTCATCCACGAACACCCCATCAGAAGCACCTTTAGGGGTCAAAAATCCCATAGTTTCTCCTATACCATTAGGACAGAAATTTTTACAGCCTATAGGGGCACGATCTATCTCAGTTTTAGATTTATCTTTATTTTCTAGTAAAGGAGTAGAATTACAAAGGTTTTCTGATTGGGATAGTCCTTTTCTATTAGAGTCAAAACCTGACTTAGGTAATCGAAACATTATCCAAGAAAAGCCACTGAATGATGTTGATTTTTCTGGCAATAGTGAAATAGAATCGATTCCTAAACCCACAGAAATATCTCCTATTCCCACATCAGAATCATCTGCAATTAGAAGGGAATTAGATGCACCATTTGAGGACTTAGACAATATAAATCAAGACCAAACAAAAGTTAATTATCAACAATCACAACCCTCCAAGTCAACCATATTTAGAAGCATATTAGGGGATTATGTATCTCCAAAATCAAACCGATTTTATCCTCCTAAATACCCCGAAAGCCAAGAAAGATCGAAATCCCATCATTCTGAATCTATACAAAGACAATACGAATCTTCAACTTCTGAACCTATTTCCGACATATCCCCAATTCAACGACTCTCAGAAACCTCGGATTCGGGAGATATAAATGATGCGATCGCCTCTAATGATTCCCCTTCAATTCAGCGACTCTCGGAAACCTCAGATTCATCTCCAATTCAGAGACTCTCGGAAATCTCGGATTCGGGAGATATAAATAATGCGATCGCCTCTAATGATTCCCCTTCAATTCAGAGACTCTCGGAAAC
>NZ_JARPLC010000012.1:0-67835 GCF_032350395.1 Limnospira sp. PMC 289.06 | reverse complement strand
TACAGGAAAAGTGAGTACAGCTAGAATCATGGCCTACATCAACGACCCTCACCATATCTGACGGCGGCTAAAGCCGCCGAGTCGCTTTTCCGCCCCGCTCTCAAGAGACGGGGCTACCAAGCTTCCGAGTTTTTATCGTGTCAGCTCGTAACTTTGGAGTTGAGGGTCAGACTAGGAACTTCCTCAAAAATGGCTCCCTGTTCTTTTAACTCCTGGATACGAGCCGCATTTAACCCGATAACCTGTTTAAATTTGACGTTTTGTAACAATGCCCCAGTTAGGTTAGCTTCCTTGAGGTTTGCACCCTGAAATTTAGCGTGACTCAGTGCTGTATCTACGAGTTCAGCTCGCATGAGGTTGGCTCGACTCAAATCGGCATAACTAAGGTTAGCATGGGTGAGAATTGCTCCGCTCAAGTCCGCCCCACTGAGATCGGCCCCACTGAGATCTGCACCTGTCAGATCTGCCCGGGTCAGGTTGGCTCCGCTGAGGTCGGCTCCGCTGAGGTTAGCACAATACAGGTTTGCTCCTATTAAGTTAGCATTAAATAGACTAACACCAAGCAAATTGGCTCGAAATAGGTTCGCCCGAAATAGGTTCGCCCGAAATAGGTTCGCGCCACTGAGGTTAGCGTTACTCAGCTCCGCCCGGAATAAGTCTGTATCTCTGAAATTGCGATCGCCTGCGGCATACAAGTCGAGCAGTTCTTGTGAATTCATGATAATTTCCTAATCTCCAATATGATTAACTGCAATTGTGCCGAAGTTGTTGCTCAATCGGGCAAAACTTTATTTTAATTTAAAAAGCCACGGGTATCAGTAAGCCCCACATCCTGCACATCCCCTCAAATCCAAGTGGGCGACTGCACAATAGGGATTATGTAATTTAGGAATTATTGACATTAATTTGGGGTTTTGATATGATTGGTGTTATCTCACCCCCTCGGCTGATTCGGTAAGTGCGATCGCTAAATTTCTAAGTAATTCAACAGACTTGCTCTAGTTTCTTGTCATTCCGAAAATACAATCTTATGAGCAACACTTATAATTCCGGTGCTGACCTGCTAGACTCCTCTGGCAATCTGGATTCTGATCAAGATGGTAGAGAATTACCAGATATCATCTTTGATTTTTTGATTAAGATTGTTAAAGACTATGACTCAGAGACAGTATTAGAAGAATTTATCGGATTATTTTGGCATCTCAACTGTAGCGATGAACAGGCTAATCATGCTTTGAGAAATCAACTGCAGCAGCTACCATCAACAGCTACCATTAATCCCCTATTAAAAAGAAGTTGTTATATCTTAGCCAACAACTGGTATATTAGTCGCAATTATCAAGCAGTTCAATTGCTACTGGAAAAGCTAGAAAATACCGAGAGCGATGAATATGACATTCTCGATCCTGAATTAGGAAAACTCAGAAATCAGGTTAAATATTTTCTGCAAAGTTCTGATATTCAAGAGATTCGTAATTGTGTATTACAGCATTCTCAGGGCTGGAGTAGTCGCTATAAGAGTTATTTATTAGTTAACCAATATATTGACCCCAATAACTCTCAGGAACAGCAGGAGGTAGCCCGCAATATATCCAAAAAACTGCGAGAACAGTATAAATTTGAGTTGGCGATGTATCTGGCTCGCTCATCACCAAAAACTCAACTCCGAAATGAAACCCAAATCAAAAATCCTACTCAGTTAGGAGAGCAAGTTTTAGATATACTTAAAAAAACTATTTCCACCCAGCGAGTTTCCAGCTATACCCATCAAGCTGAATTGTTTTTGAAACAAACTCATAAGGTTACTTATAGGGATTTTAAAAGCGCCTTACCTGAATACTTAATGCTTCAGAGTGGGGAAAAATCTACTACCCGGATTTTGCGGGACAAAATTTCCGCCCAACTCAAAGATTTGTATAATTTCCATGATTATAGAATTATCAATGACGATTTAAAAATTCGGACCTGTAATAGCCTCATCGACTTTTTGACGATAGAGGATGGAGAGAACCCCTCTTTTATTTTTACATTTATGATTAATCAGGGTAGTGTATTTACCTTGGCTATTTTGATGCTTAAAGTGATTTTATTAGACCATTCATCTAAAGTACACCTAGAGTTAAAAGTGGCTCAACTGATTCAATTTTATCAAAAATATGAAGAAGAACGCTGTCGTCAGTTTATCTTGTTTTTGGAAATTTTTAATCTGGTATTAACAATTTTTACGGAAAACGTCCAATATCATCTGGTCAAGATGGATCAGGATGATGTATCAGGACCTCTGACGGATAACTTGGATGCTTACCGGGTTTTCTCTCAAAGTAAAGGACTTGATCTGCGTGAGGCTAATCTAAATAATCTTAACTTAAATAGTTTGGATCTGAAGGGAGCAGACTTTAGAGGTTTGAATATGAGCCAGATGGATTTGAGCGGGCTTGATCTGCGGTTGGCAAATTTAGAAGGTGCTAATCTCCAAGAGGCTAATCTTAATGGAACTCAGTTATTTATTGTTAATTTAAAACAGAGTAATTTGCGAGAAGCGAGTCTGCTAGATGCGAATTTGGCACGGGCTGATTTACAGCAGGCTAATTTAAATCGTGCTGATTTAACGGGGGCTAATCTGCATAGGGCTAATTTAACTAGAGTAGATTTGAGTGAGGCTAAGTTATGCTCAACTAATTTAGAAAATGCTGATTTACCAGGGGCTAATTTAGGGTTTGCTAACTTACAAGGTGCTTGTTTAAGTCAAGCTAATTTACAGCAGGTGAATTTACGGGGCGCTCAACTGCGATCGGCTCATTTGCGAGGTGTGGATTTAAGGGGGGCTTACTTGGGAGAGGCGGATCTGACTGAAGCTGATTTAACGGGGGCGAATTTGGAGGGGGCGAATTTGGAGGGGGCGAAACTAGACGGGGTTAATTTGAACGGAGCGATGCTTGAGCAAGCTAATCTTTCCTATGTTAAACTTAATCAGGCTAGTTTAGAGCGATCGCATTTAGTTGGTGCTAAGTTAATTTATGCTCAACTGCGCTATAGCTTTTTAAGCCACGCTAATCTAATGGGTGCTAATCTCAGCTATGCTGATTTAACCCGTGCTAATTTAGCTGGTAGCAATCTTAGTCACACCAATCTATTTAGGGCGGCTATTCGTCACACTGAACTCGCACAAGCAGACCTATCCAATGCTAATTTATTGGGTGCTAATTTATTTGGTAGTAATCTGACTGAAGCCCATATCACAGGTGCAAAATTTGGGAAGAATTGCGGACTGTCTGAGGAAACCAGAAACTGGATAGGTTCACGGTTGGATTAGTCAGTAAATACTCTAAAATCCTGAATACGCCACCCTCTAGATTCTAGGTGAATTTGGCAGTTTAGGGGACAGACCTGGAAATCACAGATGTAATATCCGACTAAATTACCTAAATCGTTACACACCCGCAAATTATATCCATAGCTGCGGGTAAATTCGGCAAAATGATGGATAAATATAAACTGATCGAGATAGCGTTTCTGGTTCCACTGGAAACGGTTAACCACTAAAGTGATAGACTTGTCAAGATATACATTTGGTAGAATCGGGGTAGAATCCTCTCCTATAAACCACTGATTGAGTGTTTCGCCGCCGTAGCGTTTTTCAGCTAACCAAAGACTGGGAACACTCAGTTCTGTTTGAGATAGGGGTGGTGGTGGTAAGGTAGTCCGTTGAGGAAAGCAGGGTTTGGCGGTTTTATTAAATTCTACATTATTGGGTAAAGTTTGCGATCGCCCTATTTCACCCCATCCGGTAATAGTAAATAAACAGAAGCACAAAAAATATACCCTGGTTATCCAGGGATATTGCTGATGTAAAGCCATGATCATCTAATGTCCAGTAAAACCTGAAAAATCAGGCTATATCTAGGCTTGCCTTGCTTACTGTACCCTTACCGGAGAAAGCTACTAACCAACCACAAAACTATCAGGGTGACTAAGGTAATGAACCGTTCAACTGATAGGGTAGCTCCCGCCATGGGACTCAGTAAACTTCCCAAGATTAATCCTAGAATTAACCCCCCCACGGTCAACAAAACCGAACGACCAAATTTGTTCTCTTTGCGATTGAGAAAATACAGGGAGGTAGCCACCCCCAAGGCGAGGGGAAGTTGTAGCAGGGAGATCTCAATAGCTGGATACAGGCTGACAACTCCCAAACCCAGGTAAATCAATGACGGCCACATCAACTCCGAACGACTCGGCGCATCGAGCATTCCAGTTAACCAGGAGACTTTAGGACTGGTCTGGGGTTGAATTTCCTTAGCTGGTGGCCCCGCGATGCGTTCAGGAAAGCGAATCCGCTCAGGGACTTTGATTTTACCCTCTTGGCGCATTCTGAGGCGATCCATCAGGATGGCATCATAAGCGGCTTCAATAGATTCTATCACTTGGCGCTCACCGGTGTGCTGTTCTCTCAGGCGATCGCGGGCATCCTGAATTTCATCAAAGGATGCGTCAATCGTAACCCCAAGCTGTTCATAAGGACTTTGCTGGCTCATCGCATTTAATTTAACTGGAGTCTAATCAATTGACATTGGACCCGCCGTCAAACGGACGGGGATTCCCAAACCTGACGATTTAGGTTTACTGTTTCATCGCATCCACCTCCACTATCAAGGAGTTTTTGGTCTTCTGGTCTGGACCCAGACTATCCCCGCCAGCCTTGCGGTTGTGATGAGTCGATAAAAACTCCTAGAGATGAGATGATCAGATGATGGGTTGATTCTAACACAATCTTCTATTTAATTGTGTGGCTGGGGTGGTTTGGTTTATGGGCAACAAGATTAGGAAAAACTAACTATTCCAGACCATTGAACCAATTTCAGCCGATCGCGCCTATAGGAAAATAATAGCTCAGGCTGGCTATAGGTACACTCAGAGCAGATAGCTATTTGCTGAGGGTCTAAACCTACGGCTTCGAGTTGCAAAGCGTTAAAACGGCGAATATCGACCCGTAGGCGATCGGGTTCCGGGTCAGACAATAGGGGTGGGTCTGGTAGGTGGAATAAGGGTTCTAAAATTTGGGAGATACTGCTGGCTATATCCATTATTTGTAAGGTGGCAGCTAGTTTAACTGCTACATCCTCTGAGACTTGATAGCATCCCCCGGAAATAGCTGGACCCATTGCGACTCGTAAATTAGCCATCTGGCTGCCTTGCTGTTTAAATTGGGCGATCGCTTCTGGTAGAATTTTCAAAGATGTACCGCGCCACCCAGCATGAATGGCAGCTACTCGCCCGGTTACCACGTCACCGATAAGCACAGGAACACAGTCAGCACTGGCTACCCATACTGATTGACAGCCTTTATTGGTTAGTAAGCCATCAGCTTCCGACAAGGATATTTCCTCGCTATTGGTTTCAGTTTTGGGAATGGGGGAAACCTGAGTAGTTTTCAAAACTTGGTTGCCATGAACCTGTTTGAGGCGGTATACCTGGGCGGCGGGTTCGAGAACCTGCACTAAATCAACGGGAGAACGGGGGCTAAACCGTCTGGAAAAAAAACCATGTTGCCAGTTTTCTAGGATACTACAGGTTAAATAGGGCAGTTGTTGCCACTGATGCCAAGTCCAAATGTGCATTGTGTCAGTGAAAAGAGATTTCAGGGAACAGCTTAACCGGGAAAGCGCGATAATTATTAAACTTAGCGGGATATTGGATTAAATGGATTGCGATCGCATACTGGGTGCTTTACAGGCTTTACAAGAAAATGTCGTAGCTGTTTTATCTAACCCGGTCTCCTACGTTGATGCTTCTCCGTCTATCTTGATATTTGATAGGCTCGGTTCTACAAATGAAACCCTGTGGGAGTTGATCACCACTGGTCTAGCTACCCCTAGAACTACAGTGATCGCTCTCCAACAAACAGCAGGACGAGGACAATGGGGGCGTGAGTGGCAGTCAGAATTGGGGGGATTATACCTGTCTTATGCCCTCACTCTCCATGAGAGTATCACAGATACTGCTACCCCAGAGCATAACTATATGGCCTGGTTAACTCAATGTAGCGCTTGGGGTATTGCTACAGTTTTACGCGATCGCGGTGTTCCCGTAAAGCTGAAATGGCCAAATGATTTGCTGCTGAACAAACGCAAATTGGGTGGTATCCTAACAGAAACTAAAGTCCACAACGGAGAGATCAGCCAAGCCGTGATTGGAGTCGGCCTGAATTGGAGTAACTCTGTACCCCCCACTGGTATTAATCTGCACGAATTTTTAAATGCACATCCCACCACTGCTGGGGTAAACTCTATAGAAATGTTGGCAGCTATTGTGATCTGGGGTATCGAGTTAGGACTAATGCACTATGCACAGAAGGGAGGTGAGAGTCTGATGTCATCCTATATGGAACTGCTAAAGGTGCATCAGTAGTTGTGATCACGGAAATTCTTGGAGTGTGATCTGACGGCTTATGGCTAACTCTGGGTTGAACTGCAACCCTTTCGCGGAGCAACTACGCAGTAGTATCGCCCTGGAACATTATCCTCAGAAATTGGTCTCTCGCCCGGTACAATGAAACTCGGTTACACCCTAAAGAACTCAATTCTAAAATTGCCCAATTTATCATCTGGTTGTGTGAGGAAATGACAGAATCCAGTTACTCTAAATCTAATTTAAAATCTACCCAGCCTATTCCCCATAATAGTAGATTTTCCTGGCGCTCCCTGGCTTTGGGATTAAGCTGTTTGAGTGGGGTAGGATTGTTGGTAAATCGTGCGATCGCCTATGAAGAATTTTCTATCCCCTTTGATAACGAACCCCTAGAATCCTACAACACCTACACCCCTGAACCAGAACCCTATTACGCGCCGCCAGTTCAGGAATCTTATATAGCGCCAGAACCCTATTACGAACCAGAACCCTATTATGAGCCAGAACCCTATTACGCGCCGCCAGTTCAGGAATCTTATATAGCGCCAGAACCCTATTATGAGCCAGAACCCTATTACGCGCCACCAGTTCAGGAATCTTATATAGCGCCAGAACCCTATTACGAACCAGAACCCTATTATGAGCCACCCATAGAAAGATCAGGTGGTTACATCGCCCCACCAGAACAGCCCATTTATCTGCCAGAAAAGCATCAAACAGCATCGCCACCGTCAACTCAGCATATTTCTCCTCCGTCTGCATCCACAGCTCAGGGAACACCATTTAATAACCCCGATCATAACTTTATCGACCCTACAGATTACAGTATTGGGGCTACAGGCGGTGGTTATGAAGCGCCTTCAACCGTCATCTTTTCCGAGCGCCAGACAGGTTGTGAAACAGCCGTTGGAGTCGGTCAAGCTGTTGATAGATTGTGTGTTCCCCCACCCGCACCTATTGCTGAAATTCCTAGTCAGTCTACTTATGCTACAGGATATCCCACCGGGGGACGCAAAACAGTTACTCAGCACCGTCAGCCTTCCTATTCTTATGGTCAACAAGCAACAGGAAGAACTCAGTCAGCCAACAGCAGAGGCTGGGGAACTACAAACGTCGCCGCCAGTTATGGTGGCTCTCCAGACTATTCCTATCAGGTCCCTGTCGCCGGATTAAGTCCCGTGCAAGTGGGACCCATCAGCATGAGTGCCATGAGTAATTCAGGTATGAGTTACTATAACCGCACCATGCGACCCCCCAGAGTTCCCGGAAATTCAGATACTCACCTGCTTTTCCCCCTCAGTATTCCCGCCCCAATTACCTCATTATTTGGTTGGCGACAACACCCAATTTTGGGAACTGGCCGCTTCCATACAGGTATTGATTTCGGAGCAGATACGGGAACTCCTGTCGTGGCATCTTATTCGGGAGAAGTAACCCTGGCTGACTGGTTAGGGGGATATGGTTTAACGGTGGTTCTTAACCACCCGAAAAAATCCCAAGAAACCCTTTATGCTCACCTCTCAGAATTGTTTGTTAAACCCGGAGAATTTGTCGAACAAGGGGAGGTAATTGGACGGGTAGGAAGTACAGGAATGTCTACAGGACCTCACCTGCATTTTGAGTTACGGAAGCTGACTAATGAAGGCTGGGTAGCTCTCGATCCACAATTACAGATAGAATTTGCCCTCGCCCAACTGATCAATACTCTACGGGTGGCTGAGGTACCAGCAGAGGAGTTTATTGCTGCCCTACCTAACCAAACTAAGAACTGGGAAACTGGTTTGCCTCAACTGCCTCCCCTGCCTCCGGGTATGGATATCATTGTTCCTAATTTGGAACCACCTACCATCAACTTTGGCTTTAAAGAAAATATCGAGAAAGCACAACAATAAGCCATAAGTTTTGCGCCACAAAAAAAACTGATAATAAACCCGCCTTCGATAGTACGGCGGGTTTATTAATTGCTAATTCACTGGCAAAAATATCTGTCGCTCCCCTGAAGTGCAGAACAGAAGCCAAGGAGCGATCGCCTTATCAGATATGCTATAGTTAACTCAGAACTATGGGTTCTCTATTTATATGACTGTTACTAAATCCTTAACTACTCTACCCGATCATACCCAACTTCCCTGTGAAGACGGAACCTTTGTGAAAAACTTTCAAGAACACCCCCAAAGTATCCTATTAACTGATTCTATTCGTCCGGTTCTTAATCAAATACATCCAGACGGACAATATTGCATTGGTCAAGATAGTGGGATTTACTGGCGCATGACCGACCCACCCCAGAAAGGAGCGGAAGCACCGGACTGGTTTTATGTGGCGAATGTTCCCCCTACCCTCAATGGTAAGCTGCGACGGTCTTATGTGTTGTGGCAAGAATTAATCCGTCCCCAAATCATCATCGAATTTGTATCTGGGGATGGTTCAGAAGAACGAGATAAAACCGCTTGGAAAGGCAAGTTTTGGATTTATGAAACGGTAATAAGAACGCCGTATTATGCCATCTATGAAGTAGAAAAATCTCAGGTAGAAGTGTATCGTTTAGAGGGTAGTTTCTATGAGTTGCTAACCCCAAATAACCGCAATCATTACCCAATTCCCGAAATGGGAGTAGAGTTAGGTATCTGGTCGGGAATATATCAGAACGTGGAATTACCTTGGTTGCGTTGGTGGGATAGTGAGGGTAATTTACTGTTATCTGGTGAGGAAAGAGCGGAACGGGAACGACAACGAGCGGAACAGGAACGACAACGAGCCGATCGCCTCGCAGCTCGTTTGCAGGAATTGGGAATTGATCCTAATGAAATCATCTGAAATTATCCAATTTGGGCTTTAGTGTCATAGAAGTGGAGAAGAGAAGGAGAGGAGCGATCGCCTTATCAGATATGCTATAGTTAACTCAGAACTATGGGTTCTCTATTTATATGACTGTTACTAAATCCTTAACTACTCTACCCGATCATACCCAACTTCCCTGTGAAGACGGAACCTTTGTGAAAAACTTTCAAGAACACCCCCAAAGTATCCTATTAACTGATTCTATTCGTCCGGTTCTTAATCAAATACATCCAGACGGACAATATTGCATTGGTCAAGATAGTGGGATTTACTGGCGCATGACCGACCCACCCCAGAAAGGAGCGGAAGCACCGGACTGGTTTTATGTGGCGAATGTTCCCCCTACCCTCAATGGTAAGCTGCGACGGTCTTATGTGTTGTGGCAAGAATTAATCCGTCCCCAAATCATCATCGAATTTGTATCTGGGGATGGTTCAGAAGAACGAGATAAAACCGCTTGGAAAGGCAAGTTTTGGATTTATGAAACGGTAATAAGAACGCCGTATTATGCCATCTATGAAGTAGAAAAATCTCAGGTAGAAGTGTATCGTTTAGAGGGTAGTTTCTATGAGTTGCTAACCCCAAATAACCGCAATCATTACCCAATTCCCGAAATGGGAGTAGAGTTAGGTATCTGGTCGGGAATATATCAGAACGTGGAATTACCTTGGTTGCGTTGGTGGGATAGTGAGGGTAATTTACTGTTATCTGGTGAGGAAAGAGCGGAACGGGAACGACAACGAGCCGATCGCCTCGCAGCTCGTTTGCAGGAATTGGGAATTGATCCTAATGAAATTATGTGAAATTATATAATTGTGGCATTAGTGCCATAGTCAAAAATCGTCTTTCCAACTATGTCCTATAGATTGTTATTTGTTTGTCTGGGAAATATTTGTCGTTCGCCTTCAGCTGAGAATATTATGAATCATCTGATCGAAGAGGCTAATTTGGGCGATCGTATTGTCTGTGATTCGGCGGGGACATCGAGCTATCATATTGGTTCGGTCCCTGATTCTCGTATGACTATGGCGGCGAAAAAACGGGGCATTGTCCTCAAGGGTTCTGCTCGTCAGTTCACCGCCTCCGATTTTGAGAATTTCGATCTAATTTTGGCGATGGATCGGGACAATTATCAGCAAATTCTGTATCTTGATCGAGGGAAAAAATATGGTGATAAGGTTAAGCTAATGTGCGATTTCTGTCGGCATCATAACCTCAAAGAAGTTCCCGATCCTTACTATGGCGGCCCGGAAGGTTTTAATCAGGTGATTGATTTGCTACTAGATGGCTGTGAAGGCTTACTAGAATTTGTGGTTAATCAACCATCGGTTAGTTAATTAGGTCATTTTCTAAGGCAAACCTTACCAGTTCAGCGCGGTTACTGCTGTCAGTTTTGCGGAGTAAACTGCTAACATACTTTTCGACAGTGCGAGAACTCAGATGCAGAGAATCTCCGATTTTGATATTGGATAATCCTTCTGTAAGTAAGTTCAAAACCTGTTGTTCTCGTTCGGTGAGATGAATGTTAGTGGTTGAGAAACTGTGAAAATGATGGCGTTTATGACTGGAACTGGTATGGTTTGATAGGGGTTCATTAATCCGAGACCTCCATTCGGCTTCAATTAGTTGCGATCGCTCTAAAAGCGATCGAATCACCACACCTAGCTCCTCCAATTCAAAAGGCTTAGGGAGATAATTATCACATCCGAGTTGATAGCCCCGTATCCGCTCTTCCGTACTGGTATGAGCGGTTAAAAAAATCACTGGCAACAAGCGGAAAATAGGCTGGGAACGAACTCGCTTGACTAGCTCAAAACCATCCATTTCTGGCATGGCAATATCTGTTACTATCAGGTGCGGTTGATGCTTTTCTACCAATTCGAGTGCTTCCTGACCATTGGTGGCAGAAATGACCATATATCCTGACATTTCCAGATAATCGCTAATCGAAAGGCGAGTTCCCAAATCATCATCAACGACTAGAAGTGTCAAAGGCATAGGAACTGGAGATAAAAGACTAGAGATTTAGATTCTCTATGGGTTTTAGAGATAGGCTGACTCACAAAAAACACCTCACCAACTAGGAAGTTAATACCAAATGCTGTAGCTATCCTCAAATCGCCACTACTTAAATGATTATTTGGGATTGTTTATTTTAACATTATATGTAGTTGACAAGTGGATAGCTTAAGGGATAAGTATTTATCCCTGTACTGAGCAGTGGCATGGCAGGGGGCTGTATGATTAGGCATACATCTGAGTTTCCAAGGCTTTAATGGTTTGCTGACGAGTTTTCTGATATGTAAATAATTGTCTGACGTTGAATTGAGAAGATAACACTCTTTCCGGCAGCCACTCCCCCGGCTGAGTTATGGCTTGTAAGCCTTGGAGTTCTGTGATCATGTCTCTATAGGCAGGTAAGCCAGATAATTTACTAGATCGAGGGTTGGGTGTGTCTCCAAAGGAACCCACGGCTTGCCAATTTTTACCTGTGGCTGTGGTGGTGCGATCGCTATCATGGCCTATACCTAAAGCCATTTTTTCGGTAGCGGGAAGTAAGGCTACTTGGGCGATCGCTACTTGGGCGGCTGTTTCAATTAATCCTGTTATCCCCTCTAGCATTGGTCTTCCGGACAACAGACCTAAACCACCACGGGAGACACTGTTATAGGCTGACTCGGCTAGAGTTCCAGGTAAAACTTCAATGGGGGGTAAATTGACCGAGGGTTGAGGTTGTGTCTCGTTTATATAGGCTTTCGCAGTAGCGATCGCTTTCCAGGACTGTTCCCAATCCTGTGATAGTAATTCACTGTTCAACAGAAAGCTACCTTCTCGCCATAGGTAAAAAATCACCTGACACACTGGGGGAATTTCGGCTTGTGCTATCCAAGCCTCAAAGCGTTTAAATTGGGGCTGATTCCGAATATTTTTCCCCTGACGAAACTTGGTAAATATAGATAAAAAATCTGGTCGTTCTTCCTGTGCAATCGTCTGGCTGGTATTAATACTATTAACAATTATGGCATCTACAGTCATTGCCCAAGCCATCGCACTACATCTCAGATAATATTGTTTGAGCATCTTAGGGAGGGAGGAATGTAAAATTATGGCATCCAGACGAGTGAGGCTGTCTAAATCAGTAATCATCTCCCCCGCACGCAAATATTGATAAGTGCTGCGGATAGATCGTTGTTCTGTTAGTTCTAATTCCCCGGCATTTAAGGCTAATTCCATACATCTTTCAATAGCCATTAATCGCGAGTTATAACTGGCAATAAGATACCGTTGCATTAACTCTGAATAGGGGGAAGATATAAACAGATAATCAAGCAAATTCAGGGCTGGCGGGTCTTTGATAACCGAGCCTGATTGCAGATGATTATAGGCTTGAAAACATCTAATTTTACTGCGGTCATGAATAGGAGATTGGACAATGAGGTTATTAATTTTACGGTCAATATTATCAGATAGCTGGTTCCAGAAAGTATGCAAAATCAAAAAGGCATCCTCCCCCTGCAATCCACATCCTTTCAGACGCAGATTAGCTCCCTCTGAGCTATGGGCTGGGATTTTAACTTCATATCTTTTACCTGTTTTTACCATCACCATTTGAGTCCCCCCATTGGTAGCAATTTGAGCAGGTACAAAAATATGATAAAGCTCATCTGTACTCCAGTCATATTCGGGATTAGTGGGGATTTCGTCCTCGGCTTCTGGATAAATATTTTCCACCCATCCTTGAGCGTGTTTAACCACAGAAGCGCCGGATTTGGTGGCTTGATGCAGTGCCACTTTCCCCACTTCGGAAGCACGATGAGTAATCGAATCCCCCACCTCAGTCGCTGTTTTTCGAGCTGTTTCTGTAGCCTGATCGCTCATGGATTTACCCAACTCTGATGCTTGTCGACTCAAATTTTTAGGCAGACCGGATACTTTCTGGTTTACCGAATCCCAAAAAGATTGATTTTGGCGATCGCCCATAGTCTACAACTCCATCAAAACTCGCATTAAACCAACAGTAGTGCCTTATCAATTTTTTCTGCTTAGAACAGAAATCTTAACAGTAGGGGAGTCGCACTTTCCAGAAGTTCCATAACCCCGCCATTACGCGCTCTCAGTTCCTGGGGATTTTGACGAAATTCGATAATTTCCATCAACTGAGCAGCAATTTCCTGCCCTTCCTGGCTCCCCAATCTATTATATAGTTCTTGAGCCTGTTTAGCATCTGACATAGCTCTATTTAAATCACCCAAATCGGCCCAAGCCATACTGCGAGCAAAATAAGCCGCCGCCAGGTTAGGATTGAGACTCAGTGCGCGGTTGTAGTGGTCTATGGCATTTCTGTAGTTCCCTTCTAAGGCTTCTTTAACTCCCAGGCGATAGAAGTCCTCCGCATTACCAATATTAGTCGGGAGTCCCACCACTCCAATTAATTGAGCCTCAGTAATATTAGCATCAACGGCGATCGCATTAGCTAAATAAGCCCCCCGCAAATCTGACCCCGCCAGGTTCGCCCCGGTCAGGTTCGCCCCGGTCAGGTTCGCCCCAAATAAACTCGCCCCAGTCAGGTTCGCCCCGGTCAGGTTCGCCCCGGTCAGGTTCGCACGACTGAGGTTCGCCCCGGTCAGGTTCGCCCCGGTCAGGTTCGCCCCGCTGAGATCTGCTAACACCAAACCCGCATTAGTCAGGTTGCAGTTTTCACATTCTTTAGTAGACAGGAGTTGTCGGATATCCTGTAAATTACTGGCTCGCACCGGAGTCATTGGTAGGATAGCAAGCGACAGGGTAATCATCGTCAGAATTGGGAATTTCATGGCAGATATCCGGTAGCGCGAGTAAGCGTTCATGAACCTTTATTCTATACCATTTTCGCTAGGACTTGGGTGGTATATCGGGTCATTGTGATATCAATCAGGTTTGATCTTGATCATAATCACAATTGCTGACGCGATCTATCACTTTCATAATGCCCAAAAGGTAAGATAATAGCAACATAGCGTTATCTGAGTTCCCATGCTGGCGCAATTCTCACCCTCATCTAACAATCTCGATGCTCTAATTGAGCGCATCTTTGTTTCTCGCAAGATCACCCGCGAGGATCAAAAGCAACTTATGTACTTGCTTCTATCAAAGGAATGTCTAAGCGATGAAGAACACGACTGCATTAACGAAGTATTCGATCGCCTACGTCGGGGGTTACTCCACGTTGTTGAGTAAATTATAACTCATGCAGGCAGAATATACGATTGATTTCACCTCCCCAAAACACGAGAAACACCCTCAATATTTCCCGGTTTGTTGATCGGCATATTCTCGGTCAATACTTATTCAAATTTACGATAAGGGAACCTACCTTGGTTGGTATCAAACCATTGATTCCAAAGGGTAGTGTTTTCTGGGCTGGCAATAGTTGAATTAACTACTCGGCTCCACTCCCGGCTGTTCATTGGTAGGATACATCCGTAATTCTCGAAGGTCAGGGGTTGGCTGGGAACCAGTTGAAAGTTCTGGCGGGTTCTCCCATCTTTCCACAATTGTCCAAGCAACAGAATACCATCACTAACAATGCCTTGTAATTCCCCCTCCTGTAAGCGGCGGATACCTTCAGCGCGGCTAGGGACGGCTTCCCATTGGGCTTCTGGGTAAACTGGGCGCAACTCGCTATCAGTGGTGGTAGATTCTAAAAATCCAATGGTAACCCGTTCCAAGCTAACGGTTGAAATGTCTGTTTCGGATAGTTGGGTGGGGTCAAGGCGATCGCGATTTTCAGTTTTGACTAACATCTGAATCCCCGTCACAAAAAAGGGAGTAGAAAAATCCACCCCATTTTCCCGTTCAGCGGTGATGCTAGTAGCTTCGCACACTAGGTCTAGGTTTCCCTGTTGCACCTGGTCAAAGCGATCTTGAAGTGTAACAGTAGTCATCTCCAACCGGATAGGCTGGTTTAGCTTCTCTTGGAGGCGACCATGAATCAACCTAATCAAATCGACAGAATATCCCTCGATATCGCCATTATCGTTTAAATAGCTAAAGGGAACCGCATCAGTCCGTACACCCGCCCGCAGGACTCCGGTTCGTCCAATTTGTTCTAAAACCGTTTCCGCCCCAGCTACACCAGTAAAGCCAACACTCAGGACTAAGCTAAGTAGGGAAATTGCTAATTTTTGATTCATTGTCGCAATTTTTTTAAAAAAAGTTGGTTGAAAACTTTGCCCTAAAGGGCTAACGGAATTTAGCCCATAATAGCACTGTTGGCAAGGACAATCAAGCCCATTAAATATTTAACCAAGTGGTGTCGAGATAATCGATTTGAACGTGGGGACTGAGGGCTGTTAGTACCTGTTTTCCATAGGTGCGACGAGTGACCCGACTATCTAATAGGGCTACGATACCTTGTTTGTGGCGAACGGGAGCGACAGCCCCCTGTAACTCTGTTAATGCGGCGGGGAGTAAATATAGCCGAAACCAGTCCTGGCGTTGCTGTTTGTAGTAGGCGACCCTCCCAGCTACTAGGGGATTTTCTAGGGAGGGTAACGGTAAAGTGGCGATCGCTAATAAATGGGGAGAAATGAACTGATGCTGATGGTTTCGCCAAAATTGCCAACCGGTCACTAAAACCCCTGTTTCGCTGATAGCTGTGGTTTCCACCTGAACTAGGGACCCAAACTCTGAAGCTAACACCGCCGCCACTTTTCCTTTGAGGGGAATATCCTCAACTAATAAAACTTTCAAACCACTAATATTGATACTCATACATAGCAAGGTCCGCAATTGCTCAATTAATGCCTTCTCAAACTGGGGTGTATTTGGCATCGGTATCCCAGAAGGTAGATAAAGTTGGATTAATTGGCTTTGGCGATCGGGTGTAAATTTAACACAGGTTAAATCCCCTAATCCCATGATCTGACGATAAATGGGAGCGTTTTTATCCAAGTCTAAAGCGCCGCCAATCAATACTACGGGTTGTTGTTCCCAAATGGGACTCAAAGCTGAAGCCACTTCTAGGGGACTGCAATATAATTTGAATGAACCCTGGGCGCGGTCAACTTCTACCCACTTTAGTTGATTGTCAGATAACCATTGATGGTAAAACTCATGCCACCGAGAGTCTAAGCGTTGACTAGAGGTTTCGGCTGAGGTAGTAGTTGATTCTGTGGGTTGTGTAAGAGTCAAAAACAGATTTTGGAGAATATCCTGTTCTTCCTCATCGAGGAGATGACAACCATAAAGATTAGCTGGGTGGGCGAAAATTGAGCGAATTAGACGCACTTGGGTTAACTCGAGGGTGTCTCGCCATTCTGGTCGCTTCTGGGTTAATAGGGTCCAATCTGACCATTCTAGGGCGGCGGTGAGGCGATCGCGACTCCACTGTTCTAAATTATCGGCATCATCAATAATGGTGGGAATATGTGGGGGAAAGTGCTGGTTATCGCCTAATCTATCTGCTAACCATATTTGAGGGGTGGTCAGTAGCAAACCCTGAAAATCTCTACTTGGCCAGCGATCGCCCTTTTGAATCGGCATCAGGGGTAATTTCTGATCATCTGCATCTGTAATACCCTGAATTTTGGGAATTTCCACCGTCAAAAGTTGCTCAATTACCGCTTCGGAGGCAACGATCACACTAGCTTTTCCCCAAACTAAAACCGGAATTAGATAACTAAACCGATAGGGATGCTCCCGGATTTGTGGCCTCACCCCAGTTTGAATTAATGCACTACGTCCCAAACGCAACGCGCGCGCCACTAATCTTGTCATTGTCAAATAGTGGGGCCAGTCCATGTTACCAACGGACTGCACCAAACGACGAACCAGATTATGTGCTTCTACTTCAATCACAGGGTTATCAAGCCAAATATTTAGTAATGTCCCAGAGGTTAAGATGGTTCTCAACTTCAGCCCATTGACTTCTAGTTTAGCTTGTGGCGAGCAGAACACCGAACCAGTGACTGGATCGAACCTGGCCCAATTAATGATTACAATTAATGATTAATGGTTAACCTGGAGATTTGATGATACTTTTAGGGTAGATCATTAAAACTGTTAATAAAAGCCATCACCTGGTCAAAATTCGGGGCATAACCCACCTCGGCACTACTATGGGGAGAGGGATTTAGTTTGCTGATTTGGGAATTTTCATGAACCATAATCATTTTCTGGCTGCAATTAGTTAATTGGGTGCGGGTGGGTTTACTAAAAAATAGCGGATTGAATTCTGAGCGAATGGTGCGGGCTATTTTTTTCATCTCATTAATTTTGGTAATCACTTGACCCATAGCGCTTAATAATTGCGATCGCCGCTCTTTTTCAAGGGTAGAATCTTGAATCTGACGCAGTAAATTAACGATATTTTTCTGGGTTTGGGAAGCATCATCAAAGGGCAAAATAGCCAGACAGCTAATGGCAAATAATTCTTGTTCTTGGTTAGCAATAAATGTGAGTTTTGTAGTGCGATCGTCTATTTCTATGCTGGGGGGACTTTCCATAATTGGAAACTCTTGAGCAATTTTGTAGTAAATAGTAGCTAAGGCTATATTCCCATCTTGATCTAAGGGAGAATTAACCATAATCTCAACTCTGGGTCGAGTTTGATTAAAAAACTTTCGGAGAGTTTCCCGATCCAAATGATAAACCTGACTATGATCACCATTAGCACTCAAATCTACCCATTCACAGGTAATCTCATCAGCTTTTAGATTAAACCTAGAAACTTGATAAAGTTTAGCGCCAGTTAATGTCGCTCCTGACAAGTCTGCGCCACTCCAATTCGCTCTAATTAAGTTAGCTTGGCTCAAGTCAGCGTGAACTAAACTAGCCTTTACTAACACCGCGCTGCTTAAATTAGCACCGGATAAATTAGCACCACTGAGGTTAGCCTCTGTCAAATTTGCACCACTCAGGTCTGCACCTTGTAGGTCAGTCCAGCGCAGATTTGCACCACTAAAATCAGCATTACTCAAGTTCGCATAGGTCAGATTTGCTTGTCTTAATTCCGCATTAGTAAAATCAGCTTTAGGTAAATTCGCTTTAAGTAAATCCGCTCCTCGTAGGTCGGTTTTCGTAAATTTAGTTAAAGCTCCAGAAACACCTCGCAGGTTCGCACCACTTAAATTAGCACCATTAAAGTTAGTCTGCTGAAGTTTGCTTTCTCGCAGATCAGCCCCATTTAAGTTGGCTTGGGTGAAGTTAGCTTTACTGAGTTTCGCCCTAACTAATTCTGCTCTAATTAATAGGGTGTTAATTAACTGTGCTTCCGTTAAATCTGCTCTCACCAAATTAGCTACATTAATGGTGGCTTGATTTAAAATAGCTTTGGTGAGATTAGCATTACTTAATCGAGCTACATTCAGATTAGCACGAGTCAAATTAACTTCCCTTAAATCCGAGGCGCTTAAATTAGCTACACTCAAGGATGCACCACTTAAATTAGCTCCGGCTAGGTTAATTCGACTCAAATTAATTTCGTTTAAATTTATGTCCTCAAAATCTCGTTCTCCATCTCGATATTTTTTGACAATTTCATAAACTTTAAGAACGTCACTCTCAGAATTTTGATGGTTGTTAGTATCTGTCATTCTGTGGAAAATTCACTGTTGATGTACAAATAATTAAGAGAGCAATTAACGAGGGAGATAGAGTATTTGTGATGACTTTATTTGGCATCAAAGCTGGCTACAAAACTGGTGAAAATATCTGGGGTTGCCATCGCCATTTCCCGATATTTTTCGGGTGTGATTTTGGATAAATCCATCAAGGAATATGACTAAACTTCCTCCCAAATTCGGGATGGCTATGAATAGCTAAATATTCCCCGACTAAGTTACTTAAAATGGTTTGAGTAGGATGGTTAAAAAATGGATGATTCCCGTCAATTTCTTCCTGTAACTTTTCCGATAACAAATGGTCTTCTAAACGGCTGATTTTTTTAATTATATCGATGCCAAACTGAATCACTTGGTTAGATAATCTGACTCCCATTTGAGAACTATTTTCCAAGGTGAGCATCCGCAATGATTCCAGAATACACTCTCTGGTTTTGGCGACATCTGCAAAGGGTAGAATCACTACATAAGCTGTCATAAATAGCTGTTCCTCATCTATTCTAAACGATAAGAGGGTTCGGCGCGAACCTATATCAATGCTAGGGGGAGATTTTATAAAGGGATAGTGTTGGATAATTTGCCGATATATGGAAGCTAAAATGCAGTGGGTATCTGGGTCTAGGGGGGCATTAATACGGATTTGAACTGTGGGAGATTCAACGTTAAAAAATTGATGAGCTTGTTGGGAACTAAAACGCTGTATTTTGCTACCATCACCGTTAGGACTCAGATCAATCCAATCGCAGGTGATCTCATCTGCAATTAAACTAAATCTGGAAACTCCATAAAGTTTAGTTCCTGTCAATGCGGAACTTCGCAGGTTAGCATCTGTCCAGTCACAGTCTATCAAATTAGCTTGGGTTAAATCAGCATGAATGGCGCTACAATTGAGTAAACTTGCGCCACTAAGATTAGCACCGCGTAAACTTGCGCCACTTAATTGGGTGGCTTCTAAGTTGGCGCCACTCAGGTTAGCACCACTTAAATTCGCCCAGCGGAGATTTGCGCCACTCAGGTTAGCACCACGAAGATCTGCGCCATTTAGTTCAGCTTGTCGCAGTTCAGCGTTACGGAGATTAACCCCCCTGAGATCGGCTCGTGTAAGATCAGCACGGGTTAGGTTGGATCTTTCTAGGTTACTGAGAATTAAACAGGCTTCTGATAGGTTAGCGCCGGATAAATTGGTTTGTTGGAGGTCGGCGTGTCTGAGGGTGGCTTCTCTTAAATCTGCTTCGGTTAAATTCGCCCCATTGACTACGGCTTCGCTGAGTTCGGCTCGCATTAGTTCGGCCCGAATTAAGGACGCATCGACGAGGTTGGCTTGACTGAGATCAGCTCTGATCAGGTTGGCGACGTTGAGAACTGCTTCATTGAGGTTGGCTCCCTGGAGAATAGCGCCGCTAAGTTTGGAAACGTTCAGTTTGGCTCGAGTTAGGTTAACGCCTGTTAGGTTGGCTCCGCTAAAGTTGGTAACGCTCAAAACGGCTTCGGTAAAATTAGCCTGACTAAGATTGACCCGGCTCAGATTGGCTTCACATAGCAGAATGGCACTAAAATCACGGTTCCCGGATTGGTATTCTAGCAGCAGTTCTTCGGCATCCATGCCTTTTTGGCTCCCGTTTAATATCGGCAAATTAAACTGTTATTCTATCAAAATTTGGGGGGGATCTGTCAATTCGTTGAGTTGATGTCACAAATCTCTATGGGGTTTTGGGTTGACAATTTTCCCAAAATTTGCTTGATTGGGAATTAATTAAAGTTATTTGGTTGTGCATTTGGGCTGCCAGTTTCACAGGTAAACTCAGGGCAGCGATCGCCGATTAAAGATGAATGGTAAGTGATGAACATTGGTATTGTCGGATTGGGTTTAATTGGCGGTTCCCTAGGCTTGGATTTGCGTTCTTTGTGGGAGGGGAAGGGATTAACTGAACCTCTGGAAGAATCAGTGCTACAGGGGGGGCGGGTGTTGGGGGTTTCTCGCCGCCAGTCTACCTGCAGCCGGGCGATCGCTATGGGGGCGGTTGATGAAGCCTCTTGTAGTTTGTCGTTGATGGCTAGGGCGGATATTGTGTTTATTTGTACCCCCATTGGGGCGATCGCTTCTACGGTTCAACAACTATTGGAACACCTGAATCCTCACGCCATTTTAACAGATGTCGGTTCGGTAAAAACTCCTATTGTTGATATGATATCACCCCTCTGGCGGAACTTTGTGGGAGGACATCCCATGGCGGGAACAGCTTATAGTGGTATTGATGCGGCACAGTTCAAGTTATTTGTAGGGCGACCCTATGTGATTACTCCCACGGAAACAACCCCCCCAGAAGCGACGGAGGTAGTGGTGGCGATCGCTAATTTACTAGGCGCGAGGGTTTATCAATCTTCCCCCATGGACCATGATCGGGCGGTAGCTTGGATCTCTCATCTCCCGGTCATGGTTAGCGCTAGTCTCATTGCTGCGACGGCTACTGAGGACAATCAGGAGATCCTGGCTCTGGCTTATCAACTAGCAAGTTCTGGGTTTCGAGACACCAGCCGCGTGGGTGGTGGGAACCCTGAGTTAGGGGTGATGATGGCTAAGTATAATCGGGAAGCTGTGTTAAAGTCTTTGTCTAATTATCGCGAAAGTTTAGATAAAATTACACTCGCCATTCAACAGGAAGACTGGGAGACTTTAGAACAGTATTTAACGGCAACTCAACAAGGGCGATCGCGGTTTAATTGTTAAGATTCGGGATAATGCCCTAGTTTTATGGTTGGTAGCCAAACGATTATGGTACAATGTCTAAAGCCCTTTTTCCGCCCCACTTCTGGATGATTTGATCATCAAAATCATCGGCTGTTTCTAAGACAGATAAAACTGAGGACTCTAATTCTCCTGGGTCACAGGTTGAACCGACTATGGTATGGCTAAGGTAAATATGATCATGGTCATCGATCGCAAAACCACCAAAGCGCATTTGAGAATTTTTCAATAATAAAAATTGCATCAATTCCGGGGTAATTTCTGCCCCTTGAACTACGAGCGATCGCGTTTCAATGACAGCATCTTCGTGCCAGGGGTAAATTCGCACTTCTACCCAGGCGGAACCCAGAAATAAACCAAAGCCAGGATCGTCTAATTTTTCCCAAGGATACTGAGTGAACATCTCCTCCATCCAGATAGCGACCTGTTCATAACATTCTCGTTGAACTTGGGTCTGAAATTCCATGATTGTTGTCCTCACTTGATAGGCCACTGAGTATAGGGAAACTTGGTTAAATTAGCGTTATAATAGCGGTAATCGTGACTAACTTCTTCCCCGATCCATTCTGGTAACTCGAAAGCCTGATCGGGGCTGTTTAATTCCACTTCCGCTAAAATTAACCCCTGATTATCCCCGAAAAATTCGTCAACTTCCCAGATCAGATCACCGATGGGAATTTTATAGCGTTTCTTTTCAATGAGAGGGCCAACGCATAAACTAGATAACATCTGTTCGGCATCCTCAATGGGAATCAGATATTCAAACTCGGCGCGCTGATAGCCCTCAGAAGCGCCCTTAATGGTCAAATAGCCCTGATTTCCGGCGATGCGGACTCGGACGGTTTTTTCTGGGGTGGTGGTGATATAGCCCTGACGGTAAACCATTCCCACAGAAAGCGATCGCCACTGGTCGCCGCGCACTAAAAATTTACGTTCGATCTCAACTGCCATATTTTAGTCAATTTGCCCAATTTACCAAGCTGTGCGCCTATTGTATCCCTGATCCGGGTGAAAGGGTGAACAGTTAAGCCCTCCCCTGACTAAATCGGTGGTATAAAAAAAAATTCTGCATTCTCAGATACCTAAACTTGTAAATTTTTGTTAAGTATGGTAAAGTTGCTTTAACAGAAATTGAAGTAGAGGTACACATAATGCCATTCACCATTGACTCGGCTCGTAGCATTTTTCCAGAAACCCTAGCGGCTGACGTAGTTCCGGCGACGATCGCTCGGTTCAAGCAGCTTAGTGCCGAAGATCAACTGGCTCTCATTTGGTTTGCGTATCTGGAAATGGGTAAAACCATCACCATTGCTGCTCCTGGGGCTGCGAATATGCAGTTTGCTGAAAACACCCTACAGGAAATTCGGCAGATGACCCCCCTACAGCAAACCCAGGCTATGTGTGACCTGGCGAACCGGACAGATACTCCCATTTGTCGTACCTATGCTAGTTGGTCTCCTAATATCAAGCTGGGTTTCTGGTATGAACTAGGGCGTTTCATGGATCAAGGACTTGTTGCGCCCATTCCCGAAGGCTACAAACTCTCAGCTAACGCCAACGCTATCCTAGTGACTATTCAAGGTATTGATCCAGGTCAACAAATCACGGTGCTGCGTAATTGTGTTGTTGATATGGGGTTCGATACCAGCAAATTAGGCAGCTATCAACGGGTAGCAGAACCTGTTGTACCTCCTCAAGAGATGTCCCAACGGACTAAAGTTCAAATCGAAGGTGTGACCAATTCCACAGTCCTGCAATACATGGACAACTTGAATGCTAACGATTTTGATAACTTAATTAGTCTGTTTGCAGAAGATGGAGCTTTACAACCTCCTTTCCAAAAACCAATTGTTGGTAAAGAGAATGTGCTGCGGTTCTTCCGGGAAGAATGCCAGAACCTGAAGTTAATCCCAGAACGAGGTGTTTCTGAACCGACGGAAGATGGCTATACTCAGATTAAGGTTACTGGTAAAGTGCAAACTCCCTGGTTTGGTGGTAATGTGGGGATGAATATTGCTTGGCGCTTCTTGCTGAACCCAGAAAATAAGGTTTTCTTTGTGGCGATCGATTTGTTAGCATCTCCCAAAGAGTTGTTGAACTTGGTGCGCTAGAATAGAGTTCACCTAGAAATTATATAGGCGAGCGTTTTCTAAGCAAAAGCGCTCCCTTTTCTGCTGGGGATAAAGTCGATTCCCCATCGATTGAATGTGGCGATCATTGTAGTGCTACGGGCAGTAAAAAGTTACTTGAGGGTAAGTTAAGTAGGTAGGTAGGTAAAGACAGTGTTTAATATAGCATTATGAAATGATTTGTGAACAACCAGCGGTTCAGATAAAATTACAACCACAGGATAGAAAGTTCATAATGATTTATCGGATATTTATGATGGCTATATTATGATGATTAATAGCACCTATTTATTGCCTAGATATATTCTACGGTACTCGCGCACTAATATCGAGCAAATATCGGCTGTGGTAATGCTCAATTAGGTAATGATAAGTGAGTGAAATTAATTGGTCTGAACAGGATAAAAACGCGGCTGTAGATGCCTTACATAACGCTTATGAGCGGGAGGTTAAGATTCTGATTGATGAGGTTAAACAAAAAGCGTTTAATCTCACAGAAATTGACGAGGTGTGGAAATTGCATGATTTTTTGAGTGCCAGAAGACACGAGATTGATGGTAAGTATGACTATAGAGATGCTGCCAGTGTGTTTGTGTTAGCCACATTAGTTAAACAGGGATGGTTAAGCCTGGAAGAATTACAGGTTTTGGGTCAAGATAAATTAGCGAAAATCTCGGCTTTGACTAGGCTCTAATTCTCGCACCTATTGAATAAGGGCGGGTTGAGTAGTTGGACTGTTGAGAATCAAAACTGATTACTGAACCCGCCCCCAATTTGAGTGGCTATGGCTGCTGTTTGAGAAAATCGTCAACTTCGGCGGCGGTGGGTTGGGCTGCGATCGCCCCTAATTCAGTAGTAACCAAGGCTCCCACTGCACTAGCATAGGTAACGATCGCCCTAGGGGTTTCTGGGTTCTGGAGGCTAGGGATACCCAACTGCAAAACTTGGTGAATAAAGCCAGCCACAAAGCCATCACCTGCGCCAGTGGTATCTTTCACTGGGACAGAAAATCCGGGAAAATAACCCTCATGATCTCCGATACAGTAAGCACAACCGCGATCGCCTTTAGTAACTAACACCCCTTCCACGGAGTTTAGGCGATAGTTAATGGTACCAGGATCAGTGGTATCAAATAGCCAGATACTTTCAGACTCTGATAATTTGACAAAATCAACCTGTTTGAGCAAATCCATAATTAGGGGTTTGGCTGCTTCCGGGTCTGGCCAAAAATTCGGTCGCCAGTTAATATCTACTAAAATCTTGAGATTATAGCGATCGGCTAACTTCAAAGCATGAGTGATAGCGTGGCGGGTTTCCTGATAGGCGAGTTCCAATGTACCCAACACCAAAAAGTCAGCATTTACAAACAAAGACTCTGGTATGGCTTGGGCTTGCAAATAGGCATCAGCGAAATCAATAGTATTGAGATTGCCAAATCCGGCAAACTCTCGCTCACCAGTGCTTGAACGCAACACATAAACCCGTCGTGTGGGTGCTGATGGATGTCTTTGAATGCCGGTGGTATCAACGCCAACCAATTGAAGAAACCCCAGGAGGCGATCGCCGCCTTCATCGGAACCGACCGCGCCAATAAAGCCGGCAGAGGTTCCCAATTTCACCAAAGCACAAGCGACATTAGCGGGAGCCCCTCCCGGGTGAGCGGTCCAAGATTTAACTTCTCCCCAGGACTGGTTAGGCTCGTCTGCCAAGCAATCAAATAAAATTTCACCGAGGCAAATAACGCGAGAATGATTCATCTTGACTGTCAAAAATAGAGTTCACAGAATCTGCGCTGGGGCAGAAGCATCTGAGGTTAGAAGACGCAAATGGATTGTACAGTTTAAAATGGTGATAGCTAAGTAAATATGCAGAGATAGGATACCCTTATGTCCGACAGTAAATTCAAATCCCCTGTCTCCCTCTCGGAAAGAGAATTACAGGTTGTGGAACTGGTGGCGATCGGTTTGACTAACCAGGAAATCGCGGAAAAGCTGGAAATCAGCAAACGTACAGTAGATAACCACATAAGTAACATCCTGACTAAAACCTCGACAGGTAATCGGGTGGAGTTGGTCCGCTGGTCTTTGCAATGGGGTAAAGTTTGCATTGATAATATCAATTGCTGCACCCTACCAGAACCAGAATCATCAGTAGAATTAACTGATAGTGTTGATGAAACTGTATCCTCTCCTGTAGTTGAGTAAATATAGATCACTGATCATCATGGCAAGTATGGACTCAAGAATCCGTTATCAGTTTTGCTGTCCTCGATTACCTTTAGCGGTTTATCGAGAAGTGGCTGCTCACCTGCGACAGGTGGAGGGTGTACAGACGGGTTTAGTGCCTATGTCTAAAGATGTCGAGGGTTGGGAATCGTCAAAATTTGACCCTAGGTCGAGTCAAGTCGCGGCCCTATCGATTGAATATTCCGAATCGCCTGACGGGGACATTCCCTCGCAAGTTGAACGGATTTTAGCTTATTATGGCGATCGCTATGGTTCTTGGCAATCTTTAGATACGATAAACACCAATTGATCAGCAGGAAATTGGTCAGTACAGAAGGCTCACGGCTTCCCTGAGTGTGGGGATCATGCTCCTGGCGGTGAGTCCTATTTTTGCACGGATTATATATAGAGATGGAATCAATTCAAAGTTTACGAGGAACCCGTGACATCCTTCCGGAGGAAGTCGGTTATTGGCAGTGGGTGGCTTCTGTGGCTGAGGAGACTTTGGCGCGAGGGAATTATCAAGAAATCAGGACACCGATTTTTGAGCCAACTGCCTTGTTTGAAAGGGGTATCGGTGAGGCTACGGATGTGGTGGGAAAGGAGATGTACACTTTCTGCGATCGCGGCGATCGCTCTATTACTCTGCGTCCTGAAGGTACGGCTGGGGTGGTGCGAGCTTATATTGAGCGGAAACTACACGCTAATCCTGGTGTACAACGACTATGGTATATGGGGCCGATGTTTCGCTACGAACGTCCTCAAGCGGGACGACAACGACAATTTCATCAACTTGGGGTGGAGGTTCTCGGTAGTGATGACCCCCGCGCTGATGTGGAGGTGATCGCGGTGGCGGTGGATATCCTCAAGAGTTTGGGAATTACCAATCTGCATTTGAATCTTAATTCAGTAGGCGATCGCACCGATCGCCAAAATTATCGTCAAGCGTTGGTTGATTATCTGACACCATTTAGCGGGGAACTTGATCAAGACTCTCGCGATCGCCTTACCCGTAACCCGATGCGGATTTTGGATAGTAAGGATGAACGCACCCAGGAAATTACCCGCAACGCTCCGAGTATTTTGGACTATCTGGGAGAGCGATCGCAATCTCATTTTGAACGGGTGCAGTATCTGATTAAGGAATTGGGGATTTCTTACACGCTAAATCCTCGACTGGTTCGCGGTTTGGACTATTACACCCACACTGCTTTTGAGATTATTTCTGATGACCTTGGCGCTCAGGCTACGGTTTGCGGCGGTGGTCGCTATGATGGTTTGGTCCAGGAACTTGGGGGCCCGTCAGTTCCGGCGGTGGGTTGGGCGATCGGTTTGGAACGTTTAATTATTCTGCTTCAGCAATTGCACCAACCTCCACAAGTTACCCCACAATTATATTTGGTGTCTCGCGGAGAAAAGGCTGAGGCTAATGGTCTGATTTTGGCTCAAAAACTGCGTCAAGCGGGCTTGAGGGTTGAATTAGACCTGAGTGGTAGTGCTTTTAGTAAACAGTTTAAACGAGCCGATCGCAGTGGTGCTGGGGCTTGTTTGGTGTTGGGAGATGCTGAGGCGATCGCCGGAACTGTGAACCTCAAATGGTTGAAAAGTGGCGAGCAAACTGTGTTAAACCAAGTTGATCTGATTGGTAACGTTGAGGATATCAAACAACAGTTAATTACCAACAGCTAATTATTAGTGAGTTGGGCGGATTTTGCTGACGAAAAATGAGGTGGTTAATTGCTAAAACAACTGGTGGGAGCGATTAAAGTGCCATAATTATTGTTGCTAAAAAGGGTGATTTTTTTTAGATAGGGGCGGGTCGCAAAATGACGGTTAATTGGCAGCTTAACAAGGCTCAACCCGCCCTAATTGATAGGTCAAAGGTTTAAGTTTCCGAGGTGGAAGAGTGGTTAAATGCGGGGGTTAAATAAGCCGCAAAAACAGCGATTAAGAAAGCGGAGACATTGCGAATTACGGGAACCCAATCGGAGGTGCGACTAATTACCGGACCGAGACCGAAGGCTATAAATAAAATGCCCCACAGGGGAGAAAAGATTAAGGCCCATTGCCAAGCCACAATTTGTCCGGGTTTACGGGGAATAGCTGCAATACCACAAATTACGCCACCCAAGGCGGAGGTGATTAAGGTGAGAATCCATTGTTCTCTGGGAAGACCGGGAACTACTCGACAACCACCGTCTTTGAGTAAACAGGTTTGAATGGTTTCGATAGATTGCAATATTGATTGATCTTCGCCATTATCGCGGACAAAGTATTGATTACCGTAGCGGGTCTGAAGTTCGACCCAAAAGGTTCGGGTCAGCAGGTCGTATAGATCCCGACCGACACTAAAGTTAAGGATATTACCGCCACGTTGATCAGCTACCAATAGGACACTGTGTTCATCAAGTCCCCAATATTCCTTGACGGCGCGACCGGGAGTGCGATCGAACTGAGTTAGCACCCTGAGTTTCCAGCCAGTTTGGGATTCAAACTGTTTCAGGTCTTCGGCTAACAGGTCTTCTTGAACGTCTGTCAGCAGTTCGGCTAAATCTATGATCGGGGTTTGGACTTCGGGTAGAAGTTCGGGGTTGTTGTAAGCGCCGGCTACTGGTGCGATCGCCCAGGTGGAAAGCAGGAGACAGAATACAGCAATGAATCGGAAGAGTTTGTGCGACCAGATTTGTTGCATAGATATTTTATACCAAATAATCAAATGTGAACGACGGGAGATGTTTCTTAACCCAGAGATAATGCCAACTCATATTCGTTACAATTGTTAACCTTACCACAGAATCGGAGAAATTTAGGCAGTGGCTGGGGAGTGTCGATATAAGATACGGAGGCTGTTAACTCCTCTGGTAGGTGTTCTCGCACAATTGGCGATCGCTATCCCTAACATTAGGATTATGGTCAAGATAGTTGCGAACCCACTCACAAGCCTTGTCTATGAGACTATCGAGATCCAAATTCCACATAATCACGCTGTGGTCACGACTAGCGGAGGCTAATGTTCGGCCATCTGGACTAAAACCGAGAGACATAACGCTATCACTATGTCCCATTAAAGTTTTCAACAAAGTTCCGTCCTTAGCGCTCCAAATGCGAACATGACTATCATAACTGGCGGAAGCTAGTAAAGACCCATCAGGACTAAACACTACACGAGTGACACTATCGCTAGTCCCCTTTAATAGGGTATTGAGCAAAACTCCGTCCTGAGTCCATAATTTAACTGTATTGTCGTATCCAGCAGAAGCTATAACTTTACCATTGGGACTAAAGTTGACCCCCAAGACATAACTCTCATGAGCCTGGATAGTTTTGAGGCGAGAAAGCATAGTATTGGCTGGGTCCCACTTCCACAGAATTAAAGTCCCATCATCACTGGCGGAAACAACTGTCCGACTATCGGGACTAAAACTCACCTGATTAACCCATTCCTGATGTCCTGTGATGGTGCGTAGGAATTGACCGTCAGCAGTCCAGATTTTAATGGTTCCATCCTTGCTTCCGCTGAGGATATACTGACCATCTGGACTATATGTAACAGTCATGACGCTATCTGTGTGACCGACTAAGGTGGCGACTGGAGAGGGTACAAACAGAGATTTTGGTATGACACCAATACCGTTAAACTTGGAAACTCGCAGTTTCATGGGCCAATTATCGTACCAGTTGGACTGGGAGTTAAGGCGTTTCCAGATTTTGACTGTGTGATCATAGGATGCTGTGGCTAACCATTCTCCGTTAGGACTAAAACTCACGGAAGAAACGCGATCGCTATGACCTGATAGAGTTTGCAGGAGTTTACCCGAACTACTCCATAATTTCACGGTTGTATCTTGGGACGCAGAAGCTAAGATTTGACCATCAGGACTAAAGGTAACATCGAGAACTCGATCATTATGGGCTTTTAAGGTGGCTCTGGGGTTACTGTGAAGGTTCCATAACTTCACGGTTTTGTCATAACTTGATGAGGCTAGGGTGCGACCGTCCGGGGAAAAACGTACCCGTGTTACTTTATCTCCATGACCGCGAAAGGTTTTGAGTAATTCCCCTTCCCAACTCCAGACTTTCACAGTTTTATCATATCCGGCTGTGGCTAAACTTCGACCATCTGCAGAAAATGAAACGCAGAAAACAATATTTTCATCTACTTGTAAAGTCCTGAGTAATTCTCCTTGGCGAGTCCAGAGTTTGACTGTGCCATCTGTACCGCTGGTGGCTATGAATTGACCATTGGGGGAAAAATTAACTGAATAAATTACTGAGTCCCGTTTTTTCGTGTGGCTGATACTCATTAATCTTCTACCCTGTTGGTTGAAAAATTGCACGTCTCCTTGATTGGCTGCGGCGGCTAATATTTCACCGTCAGGACTAAAGTTAATCCAGGTCAGTGCGGTATGGCGGAAACGAATAGTGCGGATGATTTCTCCCTGTAAATTCCACAGGATGATGGTGCGATCGCTCCCCGCAGAGGCTATCATTTGACTATCAGGAGAAAAACGAACCGCTTTGACTTTATCTGTATGTCCGATCAATGTTTGTAATAGTTTACCGTCCCGACTCCAGAGTTTAACTGTATGGTCATCAGAAGCGGAAACTAACATTTGACCACAGTGGCTAAAATCCAGGCTAGTTACATTATGATTATGTCCTGTTAAAGTGGCGATCGCCTTCCCTTCAGGAGTCCATAATCTGATAGTATTATCCGTACTAGCAGAGGCTAATATATCCCCGCTGGGACTATACACAACATCCCACACTATATCCGCGTGTCCCTCTAGGCGGTTCTGTTCATGAATGCCATAAACTCCCTGTCCTAGGGTAGTCGCTACCCGAATTTCCGCATCCTGGAAACTGTTAGCAGTTACAGATAAGGACTTGATTTTTTGGAGTTGTTGGGCGGCTTTTAAACTTTCCAGCAAAGCATCAAAACGATAATTAGAGAAAAATAACGCCTCGGAAGATGCTGTTAATGAGGTGATATAAGCTAGGCGTTTTTGTTGGTAAGCAATTGTGGTTGATACCCCTAATCCTATAGTGGCGACAATCGACACACAAAGCAGTTGTTTTAAGAGTCGATTCCGGTGTATCAGTTGTTGTTCGCTTTGGCTTTGAGCCGCTTCGGCTTGGGTTTTGGCTTTCAGACTTTGTTGCAGTTTCTTTTCAATGGCTGTCTGACGCTTTTGGGCTAAAATTCCATAGCTTTCTCGGATGGGAAATACTAGATAATTATACATTAGTTGATAGCGGTCTTCTGGTTGCTCATGTTGACGCAGCAGCAATCCTGATTCTAAGATAATATCAATGAAAGCATGATGATTATGGCTGGGTTCATTATCGGAAAATTTGCCCTGATTTACCATAGATGGATCGGGTCTAATGGCGGCGATTAATTGCGATCGCGTTTTCAACGGACGAGCTAGTTTTTCATCCGTCAGAGCAAATAAAATATCCCAGGCTGCATTAGCATTTGGGGGGCCGCAGTCTTCAATAATACCATTAATAAAATGCTCGATTAGTTGGTTTTTGGGATGGTCTCCCAGTCTTTCATATTCCGCTAAGGTGGTGATTCCTCGGAGTTGTTCTTCCTGGAGTTGGGAACCAACAAGCTGTAACTCAATTGGTCTGACCAACGAGCGTTCATCGGCTAAATCTTCCACTAATTTATCAATTAAAGCTGGCTCTAAATTAAAGTTAGCACGTTTGCTTAAAGACTGAATCACTCGGTGGGCTTCCGCTTTACTAAAATCTCGTAAATGGTAGCGGATATGTTTATCTAAAATGTTGTTATTTATGGCATCTAATGGAGATAAATATTCCGATTCTAATAACCAGGCTAGACATTCTTCTCGCAGGGAAATGATTACCTTAACAAAAGGGACATTTAGACAGAGATTTAAAAACTCATAAAATGTCTGGCGCTGGGAGCGATCGCGACAGAGAAAAAAGAATTCCTCAAATTGGTCAAAAATGATAACAGTCAGGAGATTTTGGTCGGCATTTTTCTGGAGACGACTGTTAATAAATGAATCGGGATGCAGAATATATGAGGTGCGATCGCGATTATTCAAAGATTCAATACCCGTGCTATTACATATAACATTACCTTGGGAAGCCTTGATAATTTTCCGATACCAAAGTCGTTTTAAATTCTGGCTTTTAATATTCAGATTATCTTGATTAATTAAGGCTTCCGCTAAAGCCGCTTCCAGTTCTCGTACCCAGTCTGTATAACTATTAATTACCACGGGTAGAACATTACGAGCCCCTAAACTAATTTCCGCCATCGCTGGTACTAAACCCGCATTAATTAAGGAACTTTTCCCGACTCCAGAACTACCATGTAGCACAATTAATTTATGATCATCTCGCCCTAACCTGTGAATCAGATTATTAATATCTTGATCCCGACTATTATTAGTCATATCAAAGCCGGGACTAATAGCCGATTTTGAGATATTGTTTTTGTGGTTAATAACAGAATTTAATGCCTGTTTAGAAGGCTGCAATTGATGAACTCCAATAAAAGCCCTAAAACCGTATTGATGCTCAACTTCTCGTTGTCTTTGTTTAATCCGAAATGCTTTTAAATATTGACCTTTTTCGTAGTAAATATGGCGCAATTCAGCCAGAATATCAATATACAACTGTGGATCATAACTGGGGGAGGTTTCTAAGCGGGCGGTTTCTAGTTCCTTAATTGCTTGTTCCCATTCATTCAAATGTTTGTAACTGCGAGCTAATAGCAGCAGATAAGTTCCCCGTTCATTGGGGCGCTTTTCCGAGTCAATAATTGCTAGGGCTAGTTTAGTTAGTTCTAAGGCTTTATGCCATTTTTTCTGCTGAAGGGCTACTTCAGCCAGAAATCCATAATCTTGGGCTAATTGCCGATCGCAACCATACGCTAAATGGATTTTAATGCCGGTTTCCGCTAGGTTCTGTAAATCATCCCATTGGTATAAACCCTTCAGAACATCCCCTAAATAACAGAGGATTCCAGCTACTAAATCTGGTCTTCCTGCTGTTTCAAAAGCCTGACGGGATTCTTCTAGGTGGGTTTTGGCTGAATGCAGAAATTTGACCTTATTACCCGGCGATTTGACCTGGGGAATGTGTCGCGATCGCACCGCTTTTAGGCGATCGTTTAAAGCAATATGAAATAAGATAATCCCCCGGATGACTTGGTAGGAAATGGGATAAATAAATTGATAGGGGTCGCGACTGGTTGCGCTGGTAGATATCCAATTGTCCAGATCGGCTAAACTTTGTTGATAATGAACACGCGCCTTATCTCCTCGGTCTTCAGCATCTTCATCTAAGCCCAAAATAAATTGTTTAGTGGCTTGGAGAAATAGGTTAATTTCCACTTCCCTTTGTTGTAAATCTTTCCAAGCTAATTCTAATTCCCGGCGACGAATGGAACCAATACTTAGGTCATATTTAGGCGCTTTTGACCGGCTATAAAACTGGCGGCTGTGCAATTCTCCTGACCTAATTCGTAATTCGGCTAAGGAAAACAGCGTGTTACCTTGGAGGGTCAGTGATTTAATCAAGTCCGGGGTCGCCATTTCAAATTTAATCGTAGCCGCCGCCCAACTTTTAAAGTCTGGTGCTAGTCGGATTAGTTTTTTGGCTAGGATATCTGTTATCCACAATACTAAAGGACAGGAAAAATTCTTGCGAAATTCATCCCGGACTTGGTTGGTGGAACTTAACAGGGTTTCTAAGGCTTCCACCCTGTCTAAACCCATAACCATGATGGCGCTAGGGGTAGGGGTGGCTATGCGCTCTAATAATGTCGTGTAGAGGGTGGTAACTTCCGGCGCTAGGGTGATGTTTTGAATGGTCTCTGCTTCCGGTAATTTTTGCTGTAATTGCTTGATAACTTTGGTTTGTAGATAGGAGTAGTTACAACTTACTAAAATTAGAGAAAATTGACCTTGTGAAAAGGAAATAGCACGGGCTAATCTCTGTAGCGATCGCTGATTTTGGCTCTCGAATTGCTGAGGCGTTAATTGATTAGTCATGGCTGAATTTAACCCGGTGAGTTGAGGGTGGCTATTTAATCAGTATTCGTTAGGTGAGGATTGATAATTTTGGAGTTTCCCCGGCTCCAATTGTGGCTGATTCCCTGAGATTATAGATGCCTATCCAGTCGGTGGCTTAGACATCATTAAATATTCACAATTAATTGAAAATTACCATCCAGTACAGATAGCAATACTCAATCAATTTTTCATTAGTCAAAATACTATAGCGTGATTTCTGTGGTTGATTAACACTGGTGGCTGTGGCCCCCCAATGCTCAACGCTCTCACTACAATCTGACTTATAGTATGCTGGCATTGTGACTAAACTACACCCTGACTCCTACTTATTATACATGATAATGATAAATTTTAAAAAAAAAATAAAAATTTAACACTTCCCGTAATTTTTGTGCGAGAAAACCTGAAAAACTAGTCGCTATCTTGGCCGAAATTTCCGGTAAAATTGGCAGCAAAAAATAACCGATATGTCTGACCATAATATCGGCTGGTAGATGGTCTTAATTAGGACTTATTGGCAGATATTGAGCAGATACTAATTAATTCATGGCTGCTGGTGGATGAGTGGGAGATTTATTAAGTTGCCAATTTTGATATTTGGGTGTATCTATCAAAGCTGGGTTAATGCCAAACCAACGACCAGAGCGATCGCGATATTCAAAGACAAACATACTCCGCAAGAGGGTTTGACATTCATCTTCCCCGCGCACGCTTTGATTGGCGACTACTTGCAAAAGTAAATCCCACTCGTCATCGGTAATAGCTCCTAATAGGTCATCGCGATACTCCCGAATTACCGTTTCTAAACAATCAGCCGAAAAAGGTGGATCATCCTGCTGTAGACAACTGTACATTAACATTAGTAATCGTCTCATGTGACCGCCACTAACCCGACAGAGGCGATCGAGAACTTGGGGGGTCTCAAACAATTCGGGAATATAAGAAATCCGTTCTTCGGGTGGTAAAGTCGGGAAAGCACGCGCTAAAACCATCTGTTGCAATAAAGCCATACCTTGGGGATTATCTGAACCATCTCGATTGCATACTGGAACCATCGGCAAGACTTTTGGTTTCACCCCAAATCGACTAGAAAGCCGACCATAATCATTAGAAAACATTAAAGTTAAAGGAATTGTATAGACCACATGACAATGTAGCCGTCTGAGTTGCTCACCCCGATCAACAAATAAATATTCTGGCTGAGTACGTCCCCAGGATTTGGGGGAATTATCTACCCGATCTAAATTATCAACAATCACCACTAACCCGTTTTTGCCTCTCTTTTTGAGAGTCTCGTTAGCGGGTTTCAGGAGTTCCTCATTAATGGCTTCTAAAATAGTGCTAACCCTCGGTTCGAGGTATTGTCGCAGTTGAGATCTCAATTTAGGGGAATCTTTGGTGCGAGCCGTAATTCTGGCAATACCAACGGAAATTTCGGCCTCACCAGATAATTCAATGGGGGTTTGCAAAAAATCGCCAATCTCCGTAAACAGGCGGCCGAAGTATCCGGGTTTTAACTGGACTGCGGCAGTTTGAATGCTTTCGCTCACTTGACGGGCGATCGCCAGTACAATATCACTGATGTCAACATCAGCCATATCCAGGTCCTGGGATGACTCAAAGTAAACTACATGGTATCCTTGTTGCTCCAGGCTGTCTTTGAGTCTAAACAGTTCTGTAGATTTCCCGCAGCCAATGTGTCCAGAGAATAACTGACAGGTGGGTTCATCACCGGAAAGCAATGTGATAGTGCGGCTTAACTCGCGAACAATATTGCTGCCGCGAACTGACGAAAAATCGATATAATACTGCTGATCTTCCAGATTCGCCATGTCAATGGTTTTACTGGGATTGCAGGCTTTGTAAAATTGGTTCAGGTTAAGTTCAACCATAATTGACTCAGTTATGTTACGATGCCTCGTTTTGAGTGTAGGATGATGCTGATACGCTAGGGATGTGGTTTGTCCCCCCACTAGGGGAATAGCAGTCAAGGGGGATAGTCTTTTAGATAAGGGAATTAGAAGGGACAAAAATTAGGAATGGCCAATATTGTGTTTACTTCTCGCAATCAATTAGGAACTCGCCGACGACAACTGCGCCGTCAGCGACGTTTGAAATTGGTTCGGGTGATGTGGCAGGTTCTGGCGGTCGGAGGTATTTCTGGGGGAGTATTTTGGGGAATTAGTCAGCCGATTTGGTTAATTAAAGAAGCTGAACAGGTCGAGATTAAGGGTAATCAGTTACTTTCTCAGCACAATATTCGCTCACACCTGCCTTTGTCCTATCCTCAATCAGTGTGGCAAATTCAACCAGCAGCCATTCAACAAGCCTTGCTCGATAATGCTCCTATATCAGAAGCGATCGTGATTCGGCAGGTATTTCCTCCCCGCCTTACTATAGAGGTGACTGAACGAGAACCTGTGGCGATCGCTCAACCAAGCATAGGAAACACTACCCCAGGAACTGAGCCCACCGTCGGCTGGTTGGATGCTGAAGGTAGTTGGATGCCATTATCAAGTTATACTGAGCTAGAACAAACAGGTCAACTGCCAAATCTGAGAGTAATCGGTAACTTTGAACAATATCTACCCCATTGGCAGCAGATGTATAGCGATCTGAGTCGCTCCCCGGTTGACATCTATGAAATTGACTGGCAGAATCCGGCTAATATTATTTTAATGACTGAGGTCGGCGAGGTGCATATTGGCTCATACAGTACACACTTTTGGGAACAATTGCAGGTTATCGATCGCATGAGAAAATTGCCGGAACAACTTGATGTTAGTCAAGTGGACTACATTGATCTCAGAAATCCTAACTCTCCCTTGGTGTTGATGATCTCAGATAAATCATCACTATCCGAGGCTTCCTTCTCCAAGTGAACCCTTGACTATATCTCTGGGTGGTTTAAATCATCATTAAACTAACCAGGACTGGGGAGAGGTTCCCAAGGTCAGTATTCATAGCCAGGAACAGCTTAAACTGGAACCAAGAGAAAAATACTTGACCATCTAGGTGTCACTAACTATCTGAGTCCTACTGTCCTGATCACTGCTATATTAGCGTTCTGGGTTGTTAGTTCAACTTAAACAAACTTAGTTGACTCGGACTTGTTTAAATATTAAAACTGATTCATCTACCCCAAATACTTAAAATGATGCTTGATAAGAGCAATCTGGGTTCTACCCCAAATAACAACCAACCTGAAGGAAAAGCCAGCCTGTGGACGGCAGCAGAATCGGCTAACCCCTTTCGCCAAAATGAAGGATTAAACAATCTTAATAATGATGGTAACGCCGTCCCTAACGAACAGTCCTGGAGTAGTGATATTGTGCCTAGCAACGCTGCCAAAATTAAAGTTATTGGTGTAGGGGGAAGTGGCGGAAATGCCATTAACCGGATGATTGATAGCGAGGTCTCCGGTGTTGAGTTTTGGGCCGTCAATACCGATGCCCAAGCCCTTACTCAGTCTAAAGCATCTAAACGCCTTCAGGTTGGTCAAAAACTGACCAGAGGTTTGGGAGCTGGCGGAAATCCGGCGATCGGTCAAAAAGCCGCTGAAGAGTCCCGCGATGAAATCGCCCAAGCCTTAGACGGTGCCGATTTGGTATTTATTACCGCTGGTCTAGGTGGCGGCACTGGTACCGGTGGCGCTCCTATTGTCGCCGAAATAGCCAAAGAAGTTGGAGCCTTAACTATTGGCGTAGTTACCCGTCCTTTCACCTTTGAGGGACGGCGACGCATTTCTCAGGCTGATGAGGGAATTGCCGCCCTTCAAACTCGCGTTGATACCCTCATTGTGATTCCTAACAATAAGCTCCTGTCCGTTATTAATGAGCAAACCCCTGTACAGGAAGCCTTCCGCTATGCTGATGATGTATTGCGCCAGGGGGTTCAGGGTATTTCTGATATTATTACCATTCCCGGATTGGTGAATGTGGACTTTGCTGATGTCCGCGCCGTTATGGCTGATGCCGGTTCCGCTTTATTGGGTATTGGCATTGGTTCTGGTAAGTCACGAGCGCGCGAAGCTGCCTTAACTGCTATTTCTTCCCCCTTATTAGAGTCCTCCATTGAGGGAGCGCGGGGAGTTGTATTTAATATTACTGGAGGTTGTGACCTGACCTTGCATGAGGTCAATGCTGCCGCCGAGACCATTTATGAGGTCGTCGATCCTAATGCTAATATTATTTTTGGAGCCGTCATTGATGAACGGATGCAGGGTGAAGTCAAAATTACCGTCATTGCCACCGGGTTCACCGGTGAGGCTAAATCTACTGTTCCCCAATCCGGCAGAGAGGTTCCTTTGTCTCGACCCATAACTTCTATTCCTCAGCAGCGTACTATACCCACTCCCGCTCCTGAGCCACCACCTCAACCCCAGGAACTTGATATTCCTGATTTTCTCCGCCGCCGCCGTCCGCCTCCTGGTCGCTAGAGCATCAAAAATTCCCATCCCCCCTCAACCCCTCTGATTATCGGGGGTGGAGGGTTATTTGTGGGAATTTGGCGCTCAGGGTCATCAGTACACCAAAAGTTAAGCAATAATTAAACTCTGAGCCGCTTTCCGGATCTGAGGTTAGCTTGTAGGTATCAGAAGGGAAATTTATAGTTGCCATTTAATTATGTCTAGCACTTATAAAAACGGACACGCTTTGGTAATTGGGGTTGGTCAAGATTTACCCAACACGGTTAATGATGCTAAGGGTTTAGCTGCCATTCTCACCGACCCTTCCAGATGCGCCTATCCACCAGAACAGGTGACATTATTAGTTAATGAAAAAGCCGATCGCCTTCAAGTATTAGAAGCCTTAGATAACCTAGCTAAAACCACCAATTCCGAGTCAACTGTAGTGATCTATTTTTCCGGTCATGGTTATCAAGTCGCCTCACCTACCGGAGAGTTTTATTATCTCATGCCCTATGGTTACAGTATTAATAAACTCTATCAAACCGCCATTAGTGGTCAGGAATTTGCCGAAAAACTTAAAGCTATTACCTCCCAAAAACTGTTAATTTTATTGGACTGTTGCCATGCGGGAGGGGTGGGAGAAGCCAAAGTACCAGGACTAGAAATCGCTGCCTCTCCTTTACCACCAGAAGCCATCAAGTTATTACAAGAAGGCAGAGGAAAAGCCTTGATTGCTTCCTGTCAGGAAGACCAATTATCCTATGTTTATAAACACAAACAATACAGCGAATTTACCCTAGCTTTAATGGAAGCCTTCTGTGGTTCTGGGGTGGCTAAAAAAGATGGTTCCGTGAGAGTCGCCGATTTAGCTTTACATACTCGCCAGGTCGTCCCCACCCGCACCCAAGACCGACAACACCCGGTTTTGCACTATGAAAAGGCTGATAATTTTGTGGTGGCTTATTACGCCGGGGGAAGCATAGAACCCAAAGGGTTGCCATTTCCCCAAGCCACAGAAGAAGCGGAAACGGAAACGGCGGCTAAGTCTCAACCTTCGGTGGTGTTTGACCAAAAAGACCAAACCGTTGACAATCAAACTAATATTGCTGGAAATGTGGGAGAAATTGGTAAACAGGAAACCCATATTTCTGGGGGGTTTAATCAACCCGGTTGGAAGGTTAGCGGTGATGTGATTCAATCACAGCGAGATGTGGTTATCGGTGCGAAAAAACGGCAAACAAATGACTCGGAAGATGAATAGTAATTGGCTGGTAAATAGTCATGGTAGAATCATCAGAGCTTAATCACACTCCCCTTGAAGATGACACTAATATTACTGGAGGTTTTAATCAACGTACCTGGGAGGTTAATGGTAATGTTATTCAAGGAAGTTCGGTAACTGTTTATTTATCTCCTTCTGCTTATACAATACCCACGGAGAAGGAAACTAAGCCGACTCCATTGGGTGATAATCCTTATCGAGGATTAGATGTATTTAGAGAAGAACATTCTATGTACTTTTTTGGGAGAGAAAAGCAAATTGACCGACTGTGGGAAAAATTCCGCGATTTAAATGAAGATGAATCGGCTTGTCGATTTTTGCCAATTTATGGAACTTCTGGTTCCGGGAAATCATCATTGACGCGATCGGGTTTAATTCCTGAATTGGATAAAAAACCTTTATTCGCTTATCAAAAAGCTAAAATTGCCGTATTATTTCCGACTACTCATCCCCTGGAATCTTTGGCGACTGTTTTGGCGCGAATTGTGACTAATGACCCCTCGCCAGTGGAAAAAACGGCAGAATTTGAACGGGTGTTAAAAAATCGCAGCGATAGGGGAGAGTATGAAGGTTTACGACGCATTGCTAATCAAATCCCCAATATTCATGACTCGCTTCTGGTGGTGGTGGTTGATCAATTTGAGGAAATTTTTACTCTCTGTAAAGACCCTGAAGAAAGGGAGGCTTTTATTAATAATTTACTCTGTGCGGCGAAGGATGCAGATCGACAGACTTCGGTTATTGTCACCATGCGGAGTGATTTCTTGCGGGAAACTCAACAATATCCGGGGTTAGATGGGTTATTTTCTACTAATGGCTTTTTGGTGCCGAGTATGCAGCCAGAAGAGCTAGAAATGGCGATCGCCAAACCCGCAGAACTCGCCGGACATAGCCTCGAGCCTGCAATCATTAAACTATTAATTGAACAAACCCAAGGAAGGGAAGGCGCTCTCCCATTGCTTCAGTTTGCATTACAACGCATTTGGGAGGGCTTAGAAGATGGTAGAGAACCCGCAGAAACCTTAGAAAAAATTGGAGGGGTGGGGGGTGCTTTAGCGGGAGAAGTACAACGTTTATATGAGTCCCTAACTCCAGAAGACCAAATATTAGCGCGTCGCATTTTTATAGCTTTAGTCAACCTAGACGAGTCCGAAAAAACCACCCGCCGCCGCGCTCCAGTCTCCGAATTAATTACCAATAAACAGGAAGAACCCGCCATAAAATCAATTATTAGGCGTTTTTCCGCCAGAGGTGTCCGTTTCCTGTCTACCTCCCAAGACCCCCAGCGAGGTGAAACTCTGGAAGTCACCCACGAAGCGTTAATTCACAATTGGGATAAGCTACAAGGTTGGTTAAGTGAACGTCGCGAACAATTGCACCAAAAGCAGAAATTCGAGCGATATGCAGAGGAGTGGCGTTCTCAAAATAAATCCCCAGATTATTTGTTACAAAGTCGCATTCTTAGGGATGCTCAGGAGTTTAGCAAAACGGCTGCTCAGGAAGTGGCATTATCTGAGTTAGCCACGGAATTTATTAAGGCTAGTCAGCGACAAAAATATCTGAGGATATCACTGCTATTTGTGTTTCCATCCATAGCAGTCTTGTTTATCATTCATTTATCTTTGATCTATTTGACAGAAAGACTTTTAGCTGAGGAAAATTGTCAGCCTACTCCCATATTAAAACATTTATTATGGTATCGGCTCAAAACTGGTGAAAATAATTTGGAAAGAATTTCTCTCTGTGGTAAGTATCTCAATGGGATTAATTTTGAAGGAGCCGAACTTTCAGGAGCTAACTTTCAAGAAGCTAGGCTAAATGGTGCTAATTTGCGTGAAGCAGTGTTGCTGGATGCTAATTTACAGGGAGCAAGACTTTACAAAGCAGATTTATATAATGCTTTTCTTATTAGTGCTAACCTAATAGGTGCTAACTTAGAATCAGCTAATTTAGAATCTGCAATAATGCACAATGCTAAATTACAGGGTGCTGATTTACGAAATGCCGATTTACAGAATGCTGATTTACAGAATGTCGATTTACGAGAAGTAGACTTAACACAAACTACAGGTCTTAGCCAACATCAAATAGAGTCAGCTATCCTGTGTAATACAAAATTACCTGATTATTTGTTGTCAGTAGAATCAAAACATCTGGAAAATAGAGATTGTCATAGATTCAATTAACCATAAAAAATTAGTTAATTATGAATATATTTAGCATAGCGTTGAGAACTACCAGAAAATTTTGTGTTTCGTATTTCAATTTTTCTACCATCTCTAAGTTGATATATACCATCAGGCATTTTTTCAAGAAAATCAGAACTTTCTATCTCGATATCTTCAGATGATTGTGTGGTGTGAAACTCTCCTAATGCTTCGGCTGCTAAGGCTGCTACTTTTTCGTCTGCTTCTTGTATAGCCTTGATTAAAATGCGTGTGGCTAACTTTTGATATTTCTGAATCCTAAGCAGGCTTTTGGCGGCGGAAACGTGCTTTTTCAAAATGGGTTGAGGCTCAACACTGGCTAGGTTGTTGATATATGATGATTTGATTTGCTCAATAATCTCCTGATTCCTTAAATTAAAACCAGCTTTTTCTAAGGTGGTTTTGGCGGATTTTACTATGTCATTGACAAGGGATTCCTTAACTGTTTCTGGGTCGTCCCAACTTTTTTCGAGTTCCTGTAAACAAGCCACCAGAGCTAGTATGCCTTCGGTTCTGGGGGAGCGATCGCTAAAATTTTGCCGGCTGATATTTAGCTCAACGGCTTCGATTTCTCCGGCGGCGATTTTGCCCTTTAAAATATTGTCGAAATCATTTAAAATTTCATCGAATTTATTGTTGAGTTTGGGATAATTGTTAGACATAGTGGCTTGACTCCTAGGTGCTGAAATTGTCGGTAAAGTTGATTGATATGTTTCTGGTTCTATGCTGTGACTGTGCCAAGTATTTGATAAGCCATGATCTGAGGCTTTATCCGGTACATAACTGGCTGCTGATGGACTGTCACAATCACAATTGAGAGCGGCTGATAAAGCGGGATTAAAAGTATCATCAGCCTGGGAATAATCGATGATTTGAGAGTGGGATGCTACCTGATTACTAACCTGTCTGAGGGTAGCAATGGCGTTCCCAGCATCAACTAAGCCGTAACCTGTGGCTAGGTCGCGACCGGGACCGGCTGTTGGTTGGCTGAAATGGTAATTAGCAAAACCCTTGACTACATCGATCGCACTTTTCTCTAAAATCCTTTTAGCCAACGCCGGAGATAAACCGGGATCCAACTGTTTTAATAACGCACAAACCCCCGCCACTTGGGGCGCAGCCGCTGATGTACCACTAAAAGCCGCCCAGCCATCATTGGCTTCGGTTCCATCCTCAAATTCAGCACAGGCGATATCAGTCCAAGAGCCAGGCGGCACAGGTAGCATAATATAGGCGGCGTGGGGGCGCTGTCCCACCAACCCACAGACATCGGGAACCTGTCGCCCTCGATAAACTGGACTGTAGAATGCACTGGAATAGTTACTCGCTTCTAACTCTCCCTTTGTGGGTCCGTTAAGATGCTTATAAACTCCCCCAGCAGCGATCGCATCTGGGTGTTGAGCCGGAAAAGACCAGTGACCATTTCCCGCCGAAAAAATCACAGTTATTCCCCGCCGCACCGCATCGGCTACTAAGGTGGCTAAGACCTTATTATAAGGTGAAAGTTCCGAACTTCTCTGATTTGAACCCCAGCTACAGGAGATAATATCAGGTCGTTGAGCGATCGCCGTCCTGAAAGCAGCAATAGAATTAACATTGCGGGATTTACCAGCGATCGCCACATCAGCTTTAACCATGATAAAATCAACTCCCGGAGCCACTGCAAATAAATTAGCAGATTCTCCAGTTCCGTGACCGTTTGCATCAATATCTTTATCCGTCGAACCCGGGGCGAGAATCACCTGACCCTGATAGTTATGGTGAGTAAAAAACGGGTGATTATACCACCCAGAATCCACCATTACTACTTTCACACCCCGACCGTCAATTCCCCCATCATGAGTCTGGTTGGCATTTAGAGCCTTGGCTAAACAATCGGGTACAGATAAATATTGCGAGACTGCTGGCGGCGGAAAAGCAGAGGGAACATTCGACCCCAAATAAGAAACAGGCTCATTAATGGCTACCCCTACCAGTTCTGTATTCCAACTGCTTTGAGAAATATCAATTTCCCCAGAGGGTTTATCATCAACCGAATCAATAAAATGAGCCGTGCTAGGCTGATAAAACTCTTTAATTACCTGATATTCAACATGGGCGAGAGTCGTCTGGAAAGACTGCTCATAAAGCTCAGGAGAGCCGGAAATACTGATAGATGCGCGACCAATGGAGAGGACATTAAATCCGGTACTCTGGAGCCTTTCTGCTGTGTATTCAATCAGCCGCGGATCAGCATCAAATTGGGTGACATTTTCACTGGTAACTAAGGTGGGCGTAGAAAGCAGAGACTCTCCCGATGCCGATCGCACTACAGCTTCAGCATAGACCAGATCTGGGAGTTCCCGCTTAACTTGCCCATCCATATTTTTGGGATGCTAAAATTACTACCCAACACTCCCATTATCCCACATTTAATCAGCCATCAGTAATGATGTTAAAAAACTTTACATTAACTCTCGAATCTGATCCAATAGTTCAGTCATGGAAATCCGACCCGATAGAAATTTGAGGGTGAGATTTTGAGTCAACCCCTGTAAGTCTGTGGGGATATGTTGAATTGGGTAACTGTTGGCGTTGGTGTCACTAGAACTATTAAATAAACCCGAATTATCTAAAACAAGAATCGGCGGAATAGTTAAATCATCGCGCTGAGAATTACCCAGGTTAACTAAAGCCTCTAAAGCGTTTCGGAGAATGGGAAAAGTTTGCTGGCGGACACAAAACAGCAATAAATCCACACTTTCAAACTGTAATTGTTGCATAATTTCTTCCCAGGTTCTCCCCATAGTTCCCCGAAATCCTGCTTTTTGTAGATACTGAATCAACGCTTGCTCAATTTTGCTGGTTCGGTCAGCCGGGGGATAAAAATTAGCAGTTTGATTATTCCCCTGAGAATCGACGTTTACTAAGTCTGGTAATGTCAACAAATCCACCACCAAAATATGAGATTTCCAACTGATCCCCGCCGCCACTTGAATCACCTGTAAAAGACCTGGGTCAGCTTGTCGCCTCCTAGACCCCATAGAAGTCTGGCTAATTTGAGGTAATAGACAGGGGAAAACGGATAATCCTTTAATTTGATTAGCTGCTTGAGTTGTGGGTGTGTCTAGGGTGACTATGGGAAGATTAGCTAGATGTTTTTCATCTTTCAATTCCAGCAAAAATGCCATGGGGTCATCAAGGTGATTAATAGACTCTAAAACCATAACATTAGGATGCCAAATTCTCGCCAGTAGTTCCGCCTGACCTAAATCATCAGCTTCCAAAATACGACAATGGGAAGTTTGAGAAGTGTCGTGAGTTGTTGGAGGGTGGAAATTCTCTGCTAAACCCTGGTTTAATTCGTGGTCAACTGGATTTAACCACAGCACTGTTAATGTCTTGAGTGGGACGGTCGAGGGGGTTTTTTCCAGTTTATTAATGACTAACTGTAAATCGGACTTCTGCACAGGTAAACTCAGAAAACCATCAGAGGCAGTTTTTAGCGATCGCTTTTTGTCTCCTAAAGTGGCTGTAATAAATACAGGAATTTCGCTAGTATCTACATCAGTTTTCAGCAAGGTTAGTACATCCCAACCTGATAAAAGTGGCAGTAAAGGATTGAGAAAAATCATCCGAGGTTGCAGCCTTCTGGCTTTTTCTAAGGCCTCGGTTCCAGTCCTGGCTACAATGGCTCGATACCCTAATTTGGTGAGTTTATCACTCAAATCATCAATATATTTGGGGACGGCTTCGACAATCAAAATTAACCGAGATTGTCCCTGGGTAGTGGGACGAGATAAATTGGTTTTAGGGTATGGAGAGGATGGATAAACGTCGGCTTTTTCCCAGTCTAATTTATCTGATTTCCAGCCGTTTACGGGAGGGACGGGAGGCAAAAGTAAGGTAAACTCAGTACCTTTTCTTTGGTGGGAAATAAAGCTAATATCTCCACCATGAAGCCGGGCTAATCTTTGACAGAGAACTAATCCTAAACCTGTGCCTTCAAATTGACGATTTAGGGGACTTTCTAGCTGTTGGAACTTTTCAAAAATCAGATGTTGTTTTTGCTCGGGAATGCCAATACCTGTATCCCAAACTGTAAACACGACCCAATCCTCCCAACGGTTAACCCGTAAACCCATATAACCACCATCAGGAGTAAATTTAAAGGCATTAGAAATTAGGTTAATTAGCATCTGGCGTAGACGCAATTCGTCGGCTTCAATAGTTTCTAGTCCGGGTTCGATTTCGATGCTAAATTTTTGGCTACCTAAGCTAGATTGACTATCCTTAATATCACCCTGCTGGTGCAGGTGCAGGACGGCTTCTAAAGCGCGATCGCAGACGGTTTTAATGTTTACACCTTCGGGAGTTAGTTCTAACTGTCCAGTCTCAATGCGGGTTAAATCTAAGATATCATTAACCACCATCATCAGATGTCTTCCGCTTTGGTGGATCAGTTTGGCATATTTAGCTTGGCGATCGCTTAATTCTCCCAAGGCTTTATCTTTCAGCAAACTAGACAACCCCAAAACCGCCGTTAAGGGAGTTTTCAGTTCATGGCTAATACAGGCTAAAAACTCATCTTTGAGTCGATTTAGTTGAATTAAATCGGCATTTTTAGCGGTCAATTCTTGAGCCACTCGATATTGTTCGGTGATATCCTGAGCAATAATTAACCACCATTTATCAAAGCATTCCGTTAGACTTGGCTGCACCAAAGTTCGGCGAGTAAATTGCCACACTCGCTGCTGTTTCGATTGTGGACAAATACAGATATATGTTTCCCCATTTGATCCGCTATCGCACCAGTTAGGGATATCGGGGGTACACTCACCAAACTGGGTAGTGTTGAGGTTAACCGCTGTAGTTTGGGAGATGGAGGACTCTGGTGGCGAGGAAGCCATGGTAGAATGATTAGACTGGCTGCTGATACCGACATCGGTTGTAGTGGGGGTAGTAACCCATTGATTGACTGTTTCGGCGGCTTGTTGTAAGACTTCTGGCTCATTTCCGACCTGTTGCACCCAAGCCCTATTTTGACCCAAGATTTCCCCATTTTGGGTTTGAATCATCATGGGTAGTGGCAATTGGTCTAGGAGTTGCAACAGAGAACCCAGAAACGAATCAAACCCCCCTTTCTGCACTGATGACTGATATTTCGGAAATTGGACCGGTTGACTAACTATATATGGCAGCAGTTTGGCTAAATCAATCAGCCCTAAAAATTCCTGATTTTGATTAATGATAGCCAGAGCGGGCAGACCCTCTATTTTATGATCATTACTGGAATGATGGGGATGCCATCCTAAATCATAACCAATTTGCTGCAAAGAAGCCAAAAATTCTGGCCAATCTAAATAAGCCGGGATTAGAAGTAAGGGTTTAATTAGGCGATCGCTTAGATCTGCTAGGATGACTTTTGTTAATGGCTGTTTTTTATTTTTCGGGGAAAATAAATAGGTAGTTAAACTATGCAGATACACTACCCCAATCGGATATTGGTCTTGGTTAACAACCACAACACAATCATGATCGCCTTCTGAGAATACCGACCACAACTCATCAACTGTAATGTCCTGGCAACAAACAGGCACTCTCCTGATGATTGTGGGAAGAGAGATTAGAGAAGACATGAAAAAACTTGAACCCCAAACTGGTTTGGTCGTAGATACCTATGAAATAATTTTCAGAGGAACTACTCCCGCTAATTTATTTTAACCATGAACAATGGCTAACTTAAAATTTAAGTATTTTCTTAATGTTTCCTAGCTGACATCCTCAATCATTGAGTAGTCATAAGTTCATAGAGAAATTCTTAAATTTAATGATAGGCGCGGGAGATTTTTCTATGAATCGTGACAGGGGGCTCAAGCCGTTAGTGACTATGGTTCCGTTGATCCCTTGTTGGTGTCTACTGGGTGCAAGCCGCCTTGACCGTTGTACTGGGGTGGTATACTGACCTCAGTTCAATCAGCTATAACTTAAATTATGGGACAGGGAGATTATAGTCGTCAACAACCATATTTCCATGATCCTCGGGTGCATAAACCCATTGAGGATATCTATGCTGATTTGGATAGCTGGACTTATGAAATTGATAAAAGCCAACCATCAAGATTTAATACTGTCAGCTTTTATGTAGTGTTACCCCCAGTTTTTTATCAAGGCAGATTTATCAAAGGATTTTATTATAGTGAATCTGTGGATTTGCTTAATCATGTATTGCCGAATTTATCCCGTTATTTCTTCTCGTTGGCTTACTCTATGTGGTGTTCCTATCCTTGGTCACAAACTGCTGATGCTTATTCCTGTTTGTATAATAACCCCGATCGCGCCCGGTGGTTTTTCCGAAATAATGCGGTTGATAAAGTCTTGATAACTTGCTACAATTCCGATTTTATTAATGAGTATATTATCGCCCCGAAACCCATAGAAAAAAAAGATATTGATTTGCTCTGTGTATCTCGGATTGCTCCCGAAAAAAATTTGCCGATGATTGCTAAGGCTTTAAAAGTTTATCGCCACAAATATCAACACCAAATTAAACTATCTTTAATTGCTGGAGACCGTAATATAGATTTTGCCAACTTTGATAATAATGATGATATTACCCGGAATATTTTGGCAGAAATTAAATCGATATTAGGGAATCCCTGGGATTATATTAACTTTATTAATTATGGGAATCCTTATCAAGAAATGCCTCAATATTACTCGCGGTCAAAGGCTTATATTTTGGGGTCATTATTGGAGGGAAAAAATCGCAGCCTGAGTGAGGCGATGAGTTGTAATATTCCGGTGATTTGTTTTCAGGAGTTTAATCAATATGCAAGGGGAGGCGATCGCCTTTTTCCAGAAGCAGCGGGTTTATGCGCCCAATTTGACCCGGAATCCCTAGCGGATACCATTTATCAAGTATTAGCCAATCCGGGAAGATTTCAGCCCCGATTAAGCTATTTAAAATATCGAGGGAGAAAGAACTTTTTTAATACCTGTCTGACCGCCTTTCCCTATTATCAACAATCCATTCCCGACTACCACCATAACTCACCCTTTCATAGTCTGTGGTTAGATTTAGCCATTCAGGACAACTATCAAATGAGTCTATATGATTTTCTATATGGACGATCTGAATATTCCCATCTCAGAGGTCTGGTGAATATTTATAAACATCTCAATCAGTGGTTAGGCTGGCTACAGGGTCAAATCAATCGAAAATACCCGGGAATTGTGACGAATAACCAACCCGGTTGATTTGGTCAAATCCCCCATGGGTGGCACTTGCCAAATGTCTCCGATTGTGATATAATATGCTGGCTTGACCCAAAGGATATGATTGGATAAGATGACTAACGAAGCAGCCCAGGTTTGTCCGATTTGTGGGGTAAAAATTGTCAAAGCCCCCGGAGGCGATCGCGTTTTATTTTCAGTAGGAGCCCCCGGAACTAGAGCCAGATTATGGGCGCGGGTGTGTCAATTTGTGAAAAAACCAGGCTGCATCAATTCCGACCCAGCATTAATTGGAGAAACCAAACCCACAGACCCCTATCAACCCAAATAAATCCCCCTTTTACCACCAACAAAATTTACGTTTTCCATTAGGTAAAATAGTCCGCCAGTTAGTGCGTGCTAAAGCCAACTGTTCATCCCCCACCGTACAACCTCTAAGATTCGCACCGCATAAATTAGCACCTCGCAAATTAGCGCGAGTCAGATATGCACCCTGCAAATTAGCACCTCTCAAATCCGCCTTTTCCAGATTAGCGGTACTCAGATAAGCATTTTCCAAATTAGCATTTTTAAAGTTAGCCTCAGTCAATCGTGCGCGGCCAAAATTGGCATCTTTCAAATCAGCATTTTGAAAATTAGCACTACTCAGTCGCGACTGATAAAAATTAGCACCTCTCCATTTTCCCCCCGACAAATTTAAGCCACTCAATTCACAATCGCCAAAATCTCGGTGTCCCTTACTAAAAGCACTCCGAAAATTCTTCTCATTCCAATTGCTAGGAATATAAGTTCCCTGAGTCGATGGGGTATCACTATTGAGCATAGTTATAGGCGCTCCCTGAGTAGCACTCAATCCCCCTCCCATAGGTCGTTTATGTACAGAAATTTCGGTAACTTCCCGTCGTTTTTTGCGTTCTCGGCGTTCCCGAATCAATTTCGCTTCCCTTTGGGGAGCAGTCATCATGATCGAGGTTTGATCATCCTTATAAATAGTTGGTTCTTCGGGTGGGTCTGGTGTAAATTCTGTGGCTATAGGCTGAACGGACATATTACCAGATAAATCATCCTCTACATCATCCTGATGATCAAGAGCATATAAAACATCTTTGGCGGACTGATAACGCTGATAAACCGACACCGCCAACATTTTTTCTAAGACCAAAGCAAAAGCATTACTGACATGGGTATGTTCTCGCCAGTAAACCTCTCCGGTGGTCGGGTTATGTTCCAAAGCATTAGGAGATTTACCCGTCAGTAAATAAATACAAGTCATCCCCACCGCATAAATATCACTAGCATAAACAGGTCTTAAAGACATCTGTTCCATGGGAGCAAATCCCGAAGTTCCAATGGCAAAATTAGTAAAAGCAGTTTCTCCGGTTCCCATCATGGTCGCCTGACTTACCTTATCCTTAACCGCGCCAAAGTCAATCAGCACTAAACGATTATCCTGACGGCGACGAATAATATTAGCTGGCTTAATATCCCGGTGAATCACCTCTTGAGAATGGATATAATCCAGCAGCGGTAAAATATCCCGCAGAAACTCCTGAGTTTGTTGTTCGTTATAAGCTCCATTGGCTCGCACTTCCTGTTTTAGGGTAAAACCATCAACAAATTCTTGGACTAAATAAAACTGTTGTTTCCCGACAAAGTAATCTAAAAGACGGGGAATTTGGGGATGATCACCAATTTTTCCGAGAGTTTTCGCCTCCCGCTGAAAAAGCTGTTGTGCCATTTCCAGAACTTTTTTAGAAGTGGCAGAAGGTCGCAATTGCTTAACTACACAAGCAGGATAACCGGGAAGGGATAAATCTCGGGCTAAAAATGTAGCTCCAAAACCTCCCTTACCAATAGGTTTAACGACTAGGTAGCGATTTCGTAACCGTAGCCGGGAACCACAAGCCTGACACTTGACAGCCTCGTTAGGGTTTTCGGGATTAGGACAACTGGGATTAGTACAGTAACTCATGGCGGTTGGAGATAACTCAATTTAAGATTAACGTCAGACCGCGAATTCGTGTAAGTAGCTATCTATATAGCAAGGCACGGGGAACTCTTAACAGCAGGTCAAAGGATTTGATCTTAGAGATTTCAGGAATAATATTCGATATCCTAACTCTGTAGACCTAACTACCATTCTAGGACAATTAACATGGTGGGTCTGCTCTATCTGCTATCTATACCCAATTATTACCTAACTTTCTCAGGGAACCTCTAACCACGGGAATTAAACACTATTATCAGCGATCGCAACCCCAAAATCCAGTAATTGCTACCATCATCGGCTAACAGGTCCCCAGAAAAAAGTTTCGCCACTAGGCTAGTTGACTCCTTAGAATGGAGAATCGGACAAAAAAATTGAAGTGATATGCGGATCTCATTAAACTGGTTACGAGAACTGGTAGACATCAGTATCAGTCCCGAACAATTAGCGGAAACCCTGACGGTAGCGGGATTTGAAGTAGAAGATATCGAAGATCGCCGCACTTGGGCCGATGGTGTGGTATTAGGGAAAATCGCGGAAATTGCACCCCACCCTAATGCGGATAAACTGCGAGTCTGTCAGGTAGACATAGGACAAAGCGATCGCCTAAATATCGTTTGTGGGGCTCCTAATGCAGCAGCAGATATGATTGTGGCTGTAGCGACTATTGGCACTTATCTCCCCGCCATTGACCTGAAGCTCAAAAAAACTAAGCTGCGGGGTGTTCCCTCCATGGGAATGATTTGTTCCCTATCAGAATTGGGTTTAGAAAAAGAATCACCAGGTATCCATAGCTTTGATTTAGACGAGCCTGTGCTGGGAAGTGATGTCCGACCCCTAATCGGACTCGATGACGTGATCCTGGATGTCACAGCTACCGCTAATCGCGCGGACGGGTTGAGTATGGTAGGAATTGCTAGAGAAGTGGCGGCTTTGACTGGCGGGAGTTTGAAAATTCCTGACGCGGCGGGGGTATTAATTGGCGACCAAGACCCAGCAGGTGGGTTGGAAATTGACATTATGGAATCCCAAGCCTGTCCTACCTATATCGGAGGTGCGATCGCCAATGTAAAAATTGCCCCCTCTCCTGATTGGCTAAAACGACGGCTACAGGCGGCGGGAATTCGTCCCATTAACAATGTCGTCGATGTCACCAACTACATTTTACTAGAATGGGGGCAGCCTCTCCACGCTTTCGATCGCGATCGGCTCACTAACCTGACTGGATCTCAAAACCTGACTATCGGGGTGCGTTTTGCTAAGGCTTCTGAGTCTCTCAAAACTCTTGATGGTCAAACCCGCCAGCTACAAGACCAAAATCTGGTGATTACCGCTAATGATCAACCGGTTGCTTTAGCGGGGGTTATGGGAGGCGAGGATACGGAAGTTCACGAGGGGACGACTAATTTAATCCTAGAGGCGGCGGTGTTTTCTCCGGTGGCTATTAGGCGATCGGCGCGTGTTCAGGGTATCCGCACGGAATCGTCTACCCGTTATGAACGCGGCATAAATCAAGCTGAACTGGCTCTGGCTTGCCGTCGTGCTATATTATTAATCTCGGAACTAGCTGGGGGAACTGCTACGGTTCAGAAATCCGCCAGCGGTGCTACCCAAATGCGGATGACTCAGGAAGTTTCCCTGAGTCTCGATCGCCTTAATGCTATTTTAGGACCCCTCAAGCGGGGAGAAGATACGGAGGTGGAGTCCTATTTACAACCCCCAGAGGTTGAAAGTATTTTAACTGCTTTGGGATGTGGTACTAGCCGCCAAGAGGGGGAATCGGTAGTCTGGACGGTGACAGTTCCCCCCTATCGTCAACGGGACTTAGAAAGGGAAATTGACCTGATTGAAGAGGTGGCGCGATTATATGGATATGACCGCTTTTCTGATACTCTTCCGACTCAGAGTGTCCCCGGTTATTTACCACCAGAAGAAGCGGCTAAAAGAGACTTGCGATCGGCTTTTCGCGCTGCTGGTTTGACTGAGTTGATGCACTATTCCCTAGTTAAACAACAAGGGGATAATCAGGTGGTAATTGCTAATCCTCTGTTCGTGGAGTATTCGGCTTTACGAACTGAGATGTTATCTGGGTTAATTGATGCTTTTGTGTTTAACCTGGAAAATGGTAACGGTCCGTTAAATGGGTTGGAAATTGGCCGGATTTTTCGGCGTGATGGAGAAGTTTACCAGGAAGAAGATGCGATCGCTGGGGTGATTGGTGGCGACCCGTCTCAGGGTCGTTGGGTCAACAGTGGCAAGGATAATCCCATGAGTTGGTTTGAGGCTAAAGGTGTGTTAGAATCCGTGTGGGAGCGGTTGTCTTTGTCTGTGGAATATCGCCAAGAATCTGATGTAAAAATGCTTCATCCTGGACGGACGGCTACGTTATGGTTAAATGGCGATCGGCTGGGAATTTTTGGTCAACTACACCCCCAAATTCAACGGGAAAAAGAACTTCCTGAAGCTGTCTATTTATTCGAGTTTCGTCTCCCGGTACTCACGGCTGCTATTACGGCTAAGGATTACTTAAAGCGACCTTTTCAGTCCTATTCTACTTTCCCCGCTAGTGACCGCGACCTGGCCTTTTTTGTGGCGGATTCGGTGTCGGTGGCTGATTTGCAAAAAACCATGATTAAAAATGGTGGTAAAATCCTGGAATCGGTGGAGTTATTCGACGAATACCGTGGCAAAAATGTTCCCGAAAATCAGCGAAGTTTGGCTTTTCGTTTGGTTTATCGGGTTGGCGATCGCACCCTTACTGATGAGGACATAGAACCCTTACAGCAAAAAATTAGGGATGCTTTGGTTAAGGAGTTTCAGGTCAGTTTGAGAAGTTAGTTAGTCTCCCTTTATCCCCCCTCCTTCCCTTCTTGGGGGGAGGTTGACTCCTCTTGTCGATAACCACCCACTTCTGAGAATTTCCTCAAAATCACATAGACACCTATTACCATGGCTCTGGTATAATGTGATAATATCTATGGTGGTGATTAGTTGACGACATTGAGAAGGTTATGGCAAAATATATCATGTTGGGTAGCTACTGTGAAGACGTTTTGGCGAAACGGGAACCCTACCGACCAGAACATTTACAGGGTTTAAAGGAACAAAAAGAATCGGGGGTTTTAATTACTATTGGACCCACCAAAGATCTAACTCAGGTTTTGGGGATTTATGAGGCTGAATCAGAGGCGATCGTTCGCGGCTTGGTGGAAGCTGACCCCTACTGGAAAAATGGGATCTGGACTGAGTACAACGTGAAAGAGTGGATTCAAGCATTCTAGTCTATTATCACACATCAATATAGGTGAAGGCAAGCCTCAGTCATCACCTATTTAATCACCCCGATAATTACTAAGGCGATCGCTGCTATTATTTATCATCAGGAGTCAACATGAACATTTTAGGAATAGCTGACAGCAACTTAGAACCCGTAGACTACAGCGATATATTAAATAAAATTATCCAGCAAATTACCCAACAACAACCATTCAAAATTTCCCAAAATAAAAATCATCTGATTATCGACCTAGAGACTATTACTGAGCAACTAATTAAACAAAATATTGCTAACCCCATTAGTTCCAAGGGTATCATCAAATCAGCCACAGTTAATTTTAATAGTAATACTCAAAATATATTTAACCAACAAATCAGACAAATTCGGGATTTATTAAAAGACAAGTTACAGGAATTAGCCAGAGATAATAATCACCCAGATATCAACTCTTTAACTCATAGCTTTATCCGAACTTTACAGCAAATCAACAATCAGAAATTCGATTTATATTATAATTTTCCTGCTATCCAAAACGTCAAAACTTCAGAGTTAGAAACACGGGTTAATGAGAATGTGGGTAGTCATTCTATCCTCAAGTTTCATAAACTGACAATTTCCGTAAGAAACATCAATCAATTTACCCAAGATTTAAAACAGGGACTCCGTAACTATATTGAGGAAAAACTGGACCAAGAATCCAGCGAGGATGTAGAAGATACTCTGGAAATCCTAGATAATTTAACTAATGATAAATCTTCTGATTTTTATAAATTACAGAAAGTAGTCGATAGCGAATCCCTAGGGAAACTCAAAAAACACGCTAAAATCTGCTATTTAGAATATTTAGCCGCCAATTTAGCCACTAATAATAATCGCGATTTAGTTTATTTACAGGATTTAATTCGGCGACTAAAAGATATGGTGGCTTATATTTATGACCATGACAAACAGGATGGAGATTATCGAGTTAGTTATGGTGGAGAAACCATTAATTATCGGGATTGGTTTTCCCGGTCAGAGGTGTTTGACTCTCTCCCCATTATTCCGATAATTAGCGAGAGTTTAGGGGAAACCACCAGTCCAGACGGAAGCGAGAGAACCTTTACTTTTGGCTTAAAACTTAAATTTAACAACCCGGTTCAAGCTAGGGGAGGTAAACCAGCATTTGACTATCATCTTGATACGATTAATCCTGATAAAGCCGAAGCAAAAAAACCAGAATTTTATCAGGAATCTCTGTATTATCAAAAGGTCTTGAAATTAGCTTTTGTCTACTATTTTGCATTTGCGACTCACAGTAATCCTGACCAAGAAGATTATGATCCACAATCGGAACTAACTTATAATGTTCGCGAGAGTTTTGAGACCTATTTTTTGCCAATTTTTCAGGGTACAGATGAAGATAAAAAGTCTAATTTTTTGCAGCGTGTCATTAAAGGATTTTACAAATATAAAGTATTAAAAAAAATTAATATACTCAAATCGCTACTTCATCATTGTCTTAAACAATCCACTATTTTAGAACCCCAAAATTTTCCGATTAAAATTGGCATATATAAGGGTATATTAGAATCAGATATTGATAAAATTAGCAATGGTTTGTTTTTTAATCATCTAGTAGAAAGCAATACCAAAGAGTGTCTTCAGTACATTACTATTGGCGATTCTAGTCCCGACACGGGAATATTTTGTCAACTTCCGGGTAATCTGAAAATCGAAGATATCCGCTATTATCAGACATCAGAAAATCAGCAATTTACCATCAATTATCATGGGATTGATAAAATTCAAAAATGTCTTCCGGTTTTCTTCCTTCCTAAAAGTAACCCAAATAGCCAACAAACAGAACAAATTTTTAGCAATATTCCAGGAATTATTTTTCACTACAATAAAGAATCCTTAAATAAGGAGCATGATAATTCTTCGGTACAGAGTTTTATTTATCGGTTTACCATGTCTCTGCTGATTTATATCATTTTGCTGATAATTCTGGAAGGTTGGGGACTGGTATTTTTACCAATTTTTCGACTTCATGAAGGTAGCGAAAATAAACCTTTTGAATCAGAGAAGTTTATGGCTAATTTATCGAAAGTAATTAGTCATTTATTGAATAATAAATATCGCGCCAATTCTCAAGGGTTGCGGATTAAAAATCTGACCCAAAGTTTTACCAAGGGAAATGCTTTGGGTTCGTTATATTCGGTATTACCGCGCAAGTTTATCCTAGATCAATCTGCTAATCGTCCCAGTTTCTCCCTGGATAAATTGGCTTTAATTGTGGTTTCTAGTGTTGAAAGTGATGGTTTATTCAAAGGCGATCGCCAAGACCGGATTTCTACTGTATTCGGTGAAGCGATCGGAATTAGGAAGCAGTCAGAGAATCAAATTGTCGTACAGTTATTAAAAACCTTTTCGGAAAATTATCTCTCTCGCAATTTATATACAGAACCCTCAATTTTAATTGATGTGGTAGATTATCTTTACAAGAAATTAGGATATCGTCACTTTTTGTATATAGCCAAAGCGCCATTTACTGATAATTTAAACCTAACCAAACAAGTGGATAATGAAGATGAGTTTTATTTCATGTCACCCACTTTAATTAAATCTCTCCAATCAGGATTACCAGATATTAAAATATATCCGGTTTTCTTTAATAAGTATTATGTCAAAAAAATGAAAACCTTAGACCAGGTTTCCTATAGTCTCAAGGATACTGCTAAATTATTAAACTTGGTAGAAGACCCTAGTAAAAACGTGGTGGTATTTTTTAATCTCTTTAATGGTTTATCTGTGACAACCACAAACAAGGACGATCGCTTTTATAATGGGGTGATGTCCTACGCAACTTTATTAAATATCTATCAAGGAGTCCTGGACGATCAGCATATTCGGGAGGGATTGATTCATAATAACTCTCTGAAACAAGACATTCTGCAATATTTGACTTTTTTCCACTTTTACAGATTAGAAAAAAAATTAGTTAGAAACAAGATCCAGATTAAACTAGATCCCTACGATCGCGTTATTGGTGATGATTCTTTACGAAAAAAATCTGTTTTTAATCATATTAATGGAAAAGCCAATTTTAATAGTTTGGCTTTTTTGAGTGAGGTTAACTCGATTTTGTATCCCCAGAATCGACGGAGACCCCAATCGGATTCCACCAATAACCTGGTTGATCAATAAGTTGAATAATCACGATAATGATTGAGGTTGACAGATGAAAGTCGCAGAAAATTTCGGAAGATTATTTGAGGTAGGTTTCAATATTGGGATTTTATCAGCGATATCGGAAGCTAAAATTGACAATAATTTCGCTGATTTGTATAGTCGGGATTTGCAAAAATTGCGATTCTCAGAAATGCTACGGAAAATTATCAAAGATGCCAACATAACCGACGAGGAAGCCATTAGGAATAACCTGCAAAAATGGGGATTATTTTTGATTCAGAAAGGTTGGTTATCGGGGTTGAACTTTTTTCGAGAATATCTGAAATCCTTGGGAAAAAATTACCATAAGTATCATATTATTTATAATCAGTGTAGCTTTTCTGATGATAACAGTATCAACCTATTTCCCAAAGATAAACGGCTACAGATTGAGGAGTGGTCGTCGCAGTTAAAAGATGAATTTTCACCTAGACAACCGAATATCAATTGGGAAAAATACAGCCAGAAAGGTGAGTTTTTGAAAGCTGACACTTTGATGTTACTGAGAAACCGAAATGACCTGAGAATATTAGTGGTAGATTTATCCATATTTTCGGTGAAAGCGATTGAAGATTTAATGGATTTAACCGATAAAAACCTAGACAACCAACGTCGGTTACTCAAACGAGAGATTAATTATCTGAAATCGAAAAGTGTTTTCGTAAAATTGCGGCTGGATACGGGAGATCCGCAAAATCTTGATGTGGAATTTTCGGAGGATATCAAACGATACTTTACCGCATTTAAGCGACAAGATAAGGAATGTGTTAAATTAATTCAAGCTGCTAGTTATGCTTATAGCTTTTATGGTTTTTTAAAACAATTCGGAATAGTCAAACCTGAAAACTCTACGATGATTAATGTAGTCGGATATAGCGATCGCAGTCTTAGCAACCTATCCCTAAATCCCCAAAGTCAACACCATTGGGATTTACTCGCTACCTGTGCGAATATTTATCAAAATGAACCCAAAGATGCAGAAATTACCGCAGCGAGAAAACAGGTAATGGATCTAATTCGCCGCAATGTCGCCAAAAGTTTTAAAAATGGTAAATCCTTCCTGAAAAATCTATCTAATATTAGTCGCGATCGCATTAATATCATCCCCCCCCACACAGAAATTATTGATAATTTTAGTTGTACCCTAGACCTGAGACAACCCCACGCGGAAGCCGTCAAAAAATCCCTAAACTCAGTCCATACTTATATCTTTCTGACCGGAAATCCCGGAATTGGAAAAACTACGGCGATCGTGGATTTTTTGAAATCTCATATTGATGAGGGTTTTCTCTTCTTTTATGTCAGTCCTCGCAAACAAGTTAACCTAGATATTATCGAAAAATTCAAAAACTCAGAAACTGATCATCTTAGCGACGATCGCCTATTTTGTGTTACCACTAACTTTATCCTTCTCCAAAATAACGCACCCTCTTCAACGGTTAATTATCTCGCCACCAAACATCAAGATGAGTTTATCCTTCACTCAGTTAAATTTATCCCGATTAACCAAAGAGAAAAACCGCATTCATATCCCGGTTATAAATCAGTTGAACGCATCGCCGATAATCGCCTAAAACCATCTCCACATAAGGTTAATGGGGTATTATCAACCCTGTGTGAAGCCATATCTAATTTAATTAATGATGATTTCTCTAATCATATTGTGGCTACAGCTTGTATACAATCTTTACGCATTACTAATACTGGTAAGAATACTTTAGAAAACTTCGAGAAAATTTTTGAGACAGCATACAGCAAAAGAACTAATAAAGTTGATATTAAAAAAATGCAGTCTCTCTCCCAACGCATCAAAAATATATTTATTATGATTGATGAAATTACCGGAGATAATAGCGGGGTTGAATTTCTCGACGGGATTCGCAAAATTATTAATAAATACCAATTAACTAATCGTGAATATGGATTCAATACTAAGGTAATTGTCGCAGATGCTTCCATTGTTGACCCGGAAGTGATTACACAACACCTATCAGAAACGTCTCCCGAACCTGATAAAATTTTCTTCCGTCGGGTATCTCAACCAGATATTGATTCTATCTCGTCTAAGGAATTTGAATTTAACAAAAAGTCGGCGATCGCTATTAACGCTAACTCCTATCCCGCGAAAGATCTGACTATCACCTATAAACCCTTTATTGAATCTGTCCAATTTAATCAAGACCAACTATCGGAAACCAAAGTCCAACTTCCCAAAACTGTATTATCTAAGATTTTCACCGATATTAATCAACTCATTCAGGAACCAAATACGGGTCAGATTTTAGTTTATATCCAAGACAAAACCAGACTACAACGGCTAATTGAAGAGATCCAAAAACAGCAAACCTTTGTCAAAAATCAAGACTACTTAGAAGTTCACGCTAACCTCAGCGATACGGAAAGACAAGAAATCCATCAATATCAAAACCAGGTCAAAGTGGTATTTATGACTTCCTCCGCTAGTCGGGGTTTATCCTTCCCGAAATCTACTCATATTTTAGTGGAAGTTCCTCGGTTTCAAGTCGAAACTAACTTAATGGAAATTATCCAAGTTATTTATCGCTGTCGCGGACAGTTTTGGGAAGAAGGAAAATTGCAGACTTTTGATGATCACCAGAAATTCTTGACTTTTTACTTATGCGATCGCGCTATTTACTACGGAGATGATAGCGACCCTAATCTCTCCATTCAAGAAAGTCTGATCAGTATGTTAAACTTGCTAGTTATTCTCAAAACTGCGATCATGACCAGAATACAAGGATATGGTCAAGTGGGAAGGGGTAACTTTTTGATGATTCCCATTGGAGGAAAATCTGTTTCTGCTTCTGGTCAAAGTTTCACGGGTCAGTTATCTACCTTAATTAAGCAATTAGACAAAGAATACAAAAGAAATCCTAAAAACACTACCTTAAACACTGTCTCTACACATATCCAAGAATTGCTGAATCGGTGTGAGTTTTTGCTCAATGGTAGTGATGAATCTAAATATAGCCGCGATAATTCCAGCATCTCCTATTTAACACTTATCCGAGAATTTAATGCTGAGTTTGCTAAATATTGTGACCCCTTGACAGGTTTGCTAGAACTGAAAAAACCAGAACTTGGTCATATATGTGGTAGCTTAATCTTGGTTAATATTAACTCTGGTTTAAAAGAGTCTTACCAAATGAGATTAAGGGAAATTGCGGAATATGCGAATACGGAACTTTTAAAAAAAATGATTGCGATTCGTGAGAGTTCCCAATATCCTCCTAGTCTCACCGCTAGTATTAAAGGTGCGATCGATTTAATTGATCAACTCCAAGAACACCACTATCGGACTCAAATACTTGAACAACACAACTCCTGGGATTGTCAATATTACGCGATTCCTTTATTTACCTTTATTGTCGGAGAACAAATCCGCCATTATTTTCAGTCCCAAATACATGAAACGGACAATAACAGTTTCCGTCATATCCTCAGTCAATATATTAATCTACTCTACCCATGTGAACAAGTCCTACCTATTGGCGATCGCTATCAAGAATTCCCTTTTGTCATCTTTAGAAGTTATAGTCTTGAACAAATGCGATCTAAGGTTTTTAGCGATCGCTATCTGCTTACCTCCACAGAATTAAATATCCTCAATCTCATTCTCTCTCAAAATCACCATTGATCAGAAATTCTCTGAATTGGGGGTTGACAACTGAAAATTTCTTGGTTATAATTGGACTGGAAGGCGGAGTATGTCTATACACTTGACTATAAAATCAATGCCGATAAAGTTCCCCTTAAAAATAGTCAGAGAAAAACGGTTCATTACGAGGGATAATCATTTCCAGCAAATCCACCACTTGAGGGTCAGCGCGCAACCTTTCCACCTTATAGAAATAGCTAGGACGGCGATAATTCATCAACAAAGAAACCAGAGTTTGAATACTCATTCTCGCCTCATGACAGCTTTTTTTACGGGTAATGTTAGTGGTCCCATCATCCAGCCATTCCACCGTAAACACACCATTATTATCATTCAACAAATCATCGCGCACAATGAAAGAGAGAGAAGTCGCATTAACCGGAGGCTGAAAAGGATAGAACTTGAGCAAATTTTCGACATCAATAATGCGCGCCATATAGTAAGGTGAAATTTCCTCAGTAATCTCGGAATCATCCAGTAGAAAAGCCAAGGGGTCATTAGTATACCGCCAACCTATGACCTTTTCCACCATAGATTGATGTGCGCTAATATAGTTCCATAGACCCCGGCGACCATCTTCATCCAGATAAATCATATCCTTAATTTGAAAGATATCATTAGCAATGTAATAAAGCACATAACCCGCCGGTTGATCATTCTGATCATAATATACAGCAGCACGCAAATCATCTTGATCCCAGCGCCAATATTCCTGCCATTCTAGGGACCCACGAATCAATGCGCCATGCTGTTGTTCAGCAAATTTTTGATAAACAGCTTTGATAATATCTCCCTCGGCGTGGTCACGCCGCACATAACCAGAAACGTCAGTAATGCGCGGCAATTTATGGTCAGGAATAGTATATTTAATCTGGTCATTAATAATTTCCCAACCCTTTTTTCGATAATAGGGGATAGAATAGGGGTACAAATAAGAAATAGTTTGACCCCTAGCTTTCATCTCAAGTAATCCTTGCATAATCAGAGACTTAGCCAGACCATGTTGTGCATACTCAGGATAAGTTCCCACGCCAGTCAAACCACCCATATTATAAATCACCCCATGAATATTAACCTTCATAGGATATATAGCAATTTGGGATATTAACTTATCATGATCAAACCATCCCAAAACATGAGCAGCCTCAAGTATAGGTCGTTTTTCGCGCTCAATTTCCTCTTCATTCCAACCAATCTTATGCAAATCATGATTAGTAACTTGAAACACATAGCGCAATAATTCATTAAAGGCTTTGAGATCATCAATAGTTAATGTTCTCATCTGAAAGCCATGGTTTTTTTTCGGACTACCCATATCGAGACTCTTCCCAGTCATCAAAGTTTCCCAATAATTCCTGAATCCTATATTAATATAGCGATCGCCCCCCGCCGCCTCCCCAAGTAAGATAGAATCGCGACAGAGTGCCAAAATCTGAGTTATTGTGTTAAAATCAGCACCAACTCAGCTAGTTAAGGAAGATTTCCAACTAGAAAGAACTCTACAAATACCGTCAAACTGAGCGATCGCATGGGGGACTATGTTTCATCGAATTTCCGCACACCGAACACCAAAAAGCCCAATATTCACTACCTACCAAAAAGCCGATCGCCTATGGGGATGGGGATTATGGCTCACCGCCTTACTATTATTTACCATAGATTTAGGGGGAGTGGCCATCAGAGACTGGGACGAAGGAATTGTCGCCCAAGTAGCGCGGGAGTTAATCACAGGGGATGCTAACTGGTTACACCCGACCCTAAACGGAGACCCTTACTTAAACAAACCCCCCCTAATTCATTGGTTCATCGCCCTATTTTACCAGATAGGGGGTGTAAACGAATGGACAGCCCGTCTACCAGGAGCCTTCTTAACAGCCACATCCGTACCCTTATTATACAGTTTAGGGCGGGAAATTTTCCACCGTCGCAGCCAGGCGATTTTTTCAGCCTTAGTTTATTTAACCCTAATTCCAATAGTCCGTCATGGCCGTTTAGCCATGTTAGATGGGGCGGTATTATTTTTTCTAGTCCTAATGATGGTCTGCGTATTGCGTGCGCGGCGAGATTTGCGCTACGCCTTGGGGTCTGGGTTAGCATTTGGGTTATTGTGTCTCACCAAAGGAGTGCTATTAGGGGTATTATTAGGAGCGATCGCCTTCGGATTTTTGCTGTGGGATACCCCCCGACTGTTGACCTCAAAATTCCTGTGGTGGGGCTTAGGGCTAGGCTTAGTACCCGTAGCGTTTTGGTATGCTTCCCAATGGCAATATTATGGCTTTGACTTCATAATCGCCAACCTAGTAGATCAGTCCCTAGTTAGAATTTGGGAGTCCGTAGAAAACCACAAAGGACCCCCCTGGTATTATTTGCTGGAAATCATTAAATTTAGCGCCCCCTGGCTATTATTCTGGTTAGGAGGATTAAGATTAGCTTGGCGCGATCGCAATTTAAGTTGGGCGCGGTTAACATTAGTGTGGACAGGAGTTTATCTAATCGCCGTATCTGCGATGAATACCAAACTCCCCTGGTATATTATGCCCATTTATCCAGCCTTCGCCCTAGCAGTAGGAAGTTATCTAGCCCTAGTTTGGGAAGAAGGAGATCATCAAATTGGTAGATGGCGAAAAACAAAGCCTTCCCCCAGCGTCCCCCCAGACCAATTGTTAACCCCAGATTATCCCTGTCCCCGTCCCGATAGCCTATGGCCTATATTTAGTCTCTTAGCCTTTGTAGCTTGGCTAGGAGGCCTATATTTAGGGGGAATGCTAACCCTAACTGATAGTCAATCTTTAGACATTAACCTTCAGTTAACCTTTGCTTCCGTAGCATTAACCATGGCTGTTAGCACCCTATTATTAGTCGAATGCGATCGGCAATTTTTAGTCATTCTCTGCTGGGGGATGTACCTATCCCTGCTGCTATTTGTTTCCTCACATCACTGGGTTTGGGAATTGGGCGAGTCCTACCCCGTCAAACCCGTTGCTAGTCTCATCCAACAACATACTCCCGCAGAGGCAAAGATTTACACATCTTACCCCCACTCGCGACCTTCCCTAGATTTTTATAGCGCCAGGCGAATACAGCCTCTAGTAAACGACAGCCTACAGCATTACTGGCACAATTCACCCTCAGCCTATTTTCTGGTTGATCAGCAAACCCTCAATAACCTGCAACTACCAGATACCAGAGTTTTGGGGACTGTAGAAGGGTGGACTCTAATTATGCCTTCTGAAAGTCCCAAACCCATCAAAGGATTAAAGCCAGTTTAGGGAAAAGGGTAATCGGCTGCATCTTGTTCCAATTCCGTAATACTAGGGTCAAGCATTTGGTTGTGATAATTTAGGCGATCGGTTGCTACCACTGCCAAACTTAACAGTAGCAGACTACTAACGATCGCCACTAAGGGAAACGGTTTAGTTGAACAAACATCACGACCAATTCTAGCCAACGGATGACTCTGTCGCCTTAGCATTCTACCGATCGCCCAATGTTGCCAAGAAAAAGGATCTCGCACATAATGACCACTGTTGCTAATTACCAGATGAGTATGGCAGTTAGGACAGGTAAACAGTCCGCCAAACACCCCTACTGAAGGCAAAACGCTAGTGTGGTGGCAAATGGGACAATTAACTGAATGAGAGTTAAAAGTATCAGCATTCATAGATGACTGTGTGTGAGTGAACGAACTTATCACCAGGGGGTGTCAACCCTTGGGCTTTAACCAACCCCCATGCTCCGACTTGCTATGATTAACATTCTATCTACTATTCTAGTCTACCGTTACATAAGACTTACGCAAAGTAACCCACAACTAGACTTTTCTATCTCCGATAACTGCTACTAGGGGCAGTTGGCGCTTCCGAACCTGCTTGATACAGAACTGTCGGCAGCACTCTGTCTACAGGCTAACATCGTCTCTTCCCCGTGCGTTGCCAATACGCTCTTTGGCTAGTTTTCCCGAAAGTTGATCGATGCAACGTACCCTACCCGGGGCGGGTTCAGTAATAGGGCGGGTGAGAATGATGACTGACTGTAGAACCCGCCCCTACCCTGCCTACAGAATTCGTGAAGTACCCTAACCTACTACCTTGAGGCAGGGGTATTTCACCCCGATTTAACTAGGTCTGCTGTCTCCAGTTTCTCACGGCGGCCACCAAATCCGCAAGGGGTTCTAAGGCTTTAAATTGGGTAAGGTTGTACTGAAGGGGGGTAATGGTAATATAGTTACTGCGGACGGCACTTACATCTGTGGGTGCATCATCAAAATTTTGATGGTCGATAACTTCTTCCACGTCTTCGAGAAGTTCTCCGGCAAGCCAGTAGTAGGTTTTGCCACGCGGATCGACCCGTTTCTCAAAAATATCCACATAGCGGCGAATACCTTGGCGGGCGATCGCCACTCCCGAAATTTCATGTTCCCCAACAGCAGGAATATTAACATTAAGCAAAAATGCTTCCGACAATCCCTGATTTTCTAAAGCGTTAACCAGGGTGGTCGCAAAACCGGCCGCTACATCAAATTCAACAGACGAATAACTCGCTAGACTAAATGCAATACTAGGGATACCCTCAATCAAGCCTTCCATGGCGGCTGATACCGTTCCCGAATACAGGATATCCGTTCCTAGGTTGGGGCCGTGGTTGATACCTGACAAAACCATATCTGGCATACTGTCAAGTAAAGCAAACAACCCCAATTTTACGCAATCAGCCGGGGTTCCTGAACAAGACCAGGCGGTTACAGTGGGGTGAAAGACTGATGAACACTCTTCCGCACGAATGGGCTGATGTAGGGTCAATCCGTGACCAGTGGCTGAACGTTCGCGATCGGGACAGACAACAGTAACATCATGTCCCGCTTCCCCTAAACTATTAGCTAGGGAACGAATACCCAGGGCAAAAACCCCATCATCATTGCTGATTAACAGTTTCATCGACCACCATTTCCGCGCATTACAATTTGAACTTTTTTGAATTTAACGGCCGAGAAGCCCCGCCCTCTCCCCGTAGGGTTAGCGTCAGGATTAGTCCCGTTTCCATTCAGGGCTACTGCTTTGCTTAGTACGGCATGAAGCTCTCCCACCTGGCGTAGCCAGGTGGGAGTGTCCTATGCTAATCTTGAACTATCCAGAGTCCAAAGATCACACAGGCAAGCCCAGCTTCGGGGCGAGCGTCCAGAACGTTGGCTGGATAGGTCCTCACTGTCCTTTCGGCGAGTGAGCTGAAGAATACCTCTAGCCGCTATATTCTGAGAAGCATTGAGATCGCAGTTATAGCGCTTACCCGAGGCCAATGTTGCCAGCGCGTAGTTTTTTGCATCGCGCTTAACAATACCAGAACCATCGTAAGCCAGTTTAGAGGTATAGGCGGCAACAACATCAATCACTTCGCCACCTAACTCCTGCCACTTCATCTCTGTGTAGTCCCGGATCTTGGCTTTGAGCCACCCATGGAAGCGCTGGCGCAGGTTGGAGCGTCGTCGCCCACCTTTTGCCCTCCAACCTTTCAGGTTCTCAAAGACAATAGCAGCGGCATTGAACTTAGTCGCTATCTGCACAATCCGCTTAGACACAATGTGGCTAATCTGGTTGTTGATGTTCTGGCATTTTCGATAAGTGTTGGAGCAGAATCCCTTGTGGAGCTTTCCCCCCTTGCCCATCGTCTTGGATGCCCGCTTAGAAACGGACTTGAGCCGTTTATCTCGACGGTCTATGTCTCTTCCATGGTGAATGAATTCACGATGGATTACAGTACCGTCGAAGGTAACGACTGTCACAGTTGCTGTAGTGTTGATACCTAAGTCAACCGCGACTACATTCTGATCAGCTATCCGCTTCGCTGGCATACAGTGAAACGGAACTGATAGATAACAGGTTTGAGCGTCGAAAATCAACGAGGGCGACAATAGCTTATTGTCCGGGATCTCATGGCGGTTACATAGTCCCGTGATTTGAACTGTTGTCCAAACCCAGTCAGATCCCGTAAACACCTTGATTTCAATCTGCTCATAGCCATGTAGCTTATAGCATCCGCCCTTATAGAGCGTTGGATAACAGCCGGTTTTTGCCTGGAGTTGAGGCGGTTTAGCATCTTTGCGCTTCCGAGACATCCCACTTTGCCATTCCCGATACCGAGTCATATAGCTACTAACTTGTCCTACTGCCAACATGATGGCAGCACGGCGATAGTAGCTAGGGAATTTGTGGAACGTTATATCAATCAGCCCGTACTTGGGATGAGGGTTTTTCCCTGTTCGATGAATGAGTCGTTCAACAGCAGAAATCACATTATTTCCAGGCAAACTCCCTAACTCTGACCAGTGAGTGAAAACAATGCCTACCAAGTACCGACAGAACCGACGATAGACTTTCACCGTCTCGCCAAACAGAACACGTTGTTCTGCTGTTGGGTTCAACGTCCACTTGTCAGTACGGATAATTTGGGTGGGCTTCTTTGTTCTCATAGTCTCATTGTTCGTTATGGTCGAAAGGGAGGTCACCCTCCCCAACTCCAATTCCAAACCGTACTTGAGACTTTCACCTCATACGGCTCCTGA